>JAISEW010000014.1 GCA_031263945.1 Gracilibacteraceae bacterium
CATGCCGGCGCGGCGCCGGCACAAACAGGCTGTGAAAAATCTACTTTCCCGTTTGCTTTAATGGACCGCGTCAGCGTTGGAAGTGCCGCCGTCCACAGCGATAGTGACGGCGGTGATATAGCCCGCCTCTTTTGAAGCTAAAAGAATCGCCGTTTCATTGTACTCGTCGGGGACAGCCAGCCGCTTCACCGGAATGTTTTGCGCTATCATCTCCAAAAACTGGGGCGGCATAGTGGTGTTCACCATGTCAGTGGTCGTGAGCCCGGCGGCGATGGTGTTGACGGTGACGCCGTGAGGACCCAGCTCAGCGGCCATGGCCCGCGCCAGGGCGATAAGCCCTCCTTTGGCGGCGCTGTAGTGCGCCATCAAGGGCACGCCTCTGAGTCCCTGACCAGAGGTGATGAAGATGACGCGCCCATAGTTCCGCTTCACCATTTCTTTGGCGGCGGCCACGGCGCAGTAAAGGGGGCCGCTCAGGTTGACGTCTATGACGGAGTGCCATTCCTCGGGGGTGATCTGCGTGAAAGGGGTCACCGGATAGAAACCGGCGCTGTTCAGCAGGATGTCGATTTTCCCATACTCCGCCACCACTTGGGTGACCATGCCTTCCGCCTGGTCTGGAGAGGTGATGTCCGCTACGATGCCACCGCCCTGACCGATGGACTTGATAGCCTGCGTCACCTTGTCCACCCGTTCCCGGTTCCTGCTGGCCACGACCACCGTTGCGCCCTCTCTGGCAAACGCCAGCGCGATCTGCTCGCCGATCCCGGATGTGCCGCCGGGGATGAGGGCCACATTTCCTTTCAGTCTCATGTCGATACTCCTTTCCGTGCGTTGAACTGTTTTGGCTCTCCGATGAAACCGATGAAACCGATGAATACGCTTTTTATCACCCCTTCCGCCATCAAAAAAACTATTGATTAAAACATTTGTTTCAATCAATAGTATACACCAGCCGTCTAATAAATGCAACTCCGATAACAATTATTTTTCCAAGTATTCAGCAAACTTGGTTATACTTCACGCCATCGTCATTGCGAGAAGCGAAGCGACGAAGCAATCCAGTTTTAAGCGAGGTCAAAGGGAAAAAAATCGTTCCCCAATATGTCAGCCACGAAGAAGCGATCGGGAGAGGTCTGAACTCCGGCTCTGTAGACTCGCACGATTACTTAAACGCCGCCTAATGCTGCGTTCGCCTTTCAGCATCACGGCATTTTTGGGCTTGACATATTTTCGGCTTCCGTTATAGTTAAAGCTATTAGGGGGTGTTGATATGAAAATGATTAGGCCGGTGTCGGATTTAAGACAGAATTTTGCCGAAATATCCAAAACGGTACACGAAACCGCGCAGCCGGTTTTCCTCACAAAGAACGGATTTGGCGACATGGTAGTATTGAGCATGGAAGCATATGAAAATCTGCAATTTGAGAGCGAGATATATTTCAAATTGCAGGAAGCAGAGCGCGAAGCGAGGGCAACGAAACAGCGATATTCGTCCAAGGACGTACTAAAGGCCATGCAGAAAGCTATTAAAGAAAATGTATGACCTGGAATATCTGCCGATAGCAAAACAAGACATGACGGACATAGCACGGTATATCAGCCATGATCTAGGCAATCCGGCAGCGGCTGAAAAGTTGGCCGGGGATATGATAAAAGCCGCCGGCAAGTTGAAGGATTTCCCTTATTCAAATGCCGTCTATAATCCAATTAGACCACTAAAGCAAGAGTATCGCCGCCTATTGGTGCAGAATTATATTTTGTTCTACTCTGTTGATGAAGCGCAAAAACTCATAACGGTGGCACGGGTGATTTACGCGCGACGGGATTACGAGAAATTGCTGGGATAACTAAATTATCGGCGTTAAAATAAACGTTTTCAAGACGGTCGGCCCTATACTGACGGCTGCGGGAAACGGCATTGTGTTAACGCTGTTTTTATTATATTCCTGATTTTGGAATCAAGGAATTGGAGCAGAACCATGAAACGTAAAAATGTCGCATTGTTACTGCTGATCACAGCGATCATGGCGGTTGCCGTTCTCGTTTTTCACGAAATCGCCGCTCGCAACCCACAGGGAATAAATTCCATTTCTAGCGGGACTATCCCGCAAGAGGCGACATATTATGTCTTGGACGGCGCAATTTTGGGCGCTCGTTTTGGCGAAAATTGGTACGGCGCCGAGTCGTCTCATCCGTTTCAACTGAATAGCGCCCTTGCCCAGCCTTCGTATTCACTCTACAAACGAGGGGAATATGCAGGCGCCTCTGATACCGCCACTCTTTTCCCGCTTTGGGCGCAGGATATTCCAAGCGAACTGTCGCTGATCGGGAACATCAGAGAGATAGTATCCGCGGAGTTCGAGGCATATGCGGGTCATCCGCCGCTGTCGGAAGAAAGTACGCCGGTTTTAGACCTGAAAATCCCTCTGCGCGGCGAAATAAGCGAGGATATCAGCTCGGAGTACAGCGTTTTCTTCTCAAATCCCGCCGCTTATGACTTAGCGGTGAGCGGGACAGCGGACGTCGCCTTTGCGGGAGACATCATCTGGCAGGGAGCGGCGGTGAATGATTTAGACGCGATAAAAAAACTGCTGCCGAAACCCATAGATTTGTTTATCAGTGAAACAGTCGAGGTCAAATCGCCGGAACGAAAAGAGGAGACGCTTATATTTGCTGCGTCTCCCGCGGATCATTTTGCCGCTGTTTTTCTGAAAACATCTGAAAATTATCAAATGCTCGAAGACTGGCAAGCTGACGATATCAAATTACTGGGCGTCTACGATTTGGAACAAGACGGCGATTACGAAGTATGTGTTCAAATCAGTTACAACGACAGCGGCGCTTATTTTGCCGCAAATACCGCCCATAACAGTTGGAACGTGCTGCTGTGTTCGCCTTTCGGCGTTTGATCTAAAATTGATATCCGCTTTCGACCCAATAGTGCCAGTCCTTAATGGCTTCCACCGTTTCTTCATCCGAATCAACTGGTAATATTTGTTCCAACGGAACACCAAATTGCCTGTTTTGCCATTCAACAATTACAAACATGCCATTTTTACAGCAATCAGAAGCCGCCATTTTTAACGCTACTATCTTTTCATCTTTTTTTAACGGCGATATTATAACCTCTTTGACGCATAGCGCTTCAAACGGAAACGTCAGGACATCGTCCAAATACGCTTCCCAGCCAATTGCGCGCTCTTCGGCATCATGAGCGTCTACAACAATTTCATTTATTATTCTATATTCCCGCAGTTCATCTTCTTTAATTTTTCCCATTACAAACTCCTTACTTATCCTACTGGATCAATCGTATATATTTCTGAAAGATTACGGATAAAATTTCGGATAACCTCTCGATGGGATTCAGGCAGAGCAATATAACATTCAAGGATTTTACGGTCACTGAAATCAAGTTTATGTTGCTTGACCAGCCGGGCAATTAAAGATTCTTCGCCATCAAGAAACATTTTGCCGTCGCCGGTTCGCAACCATTGCTCATTCACAGAAAACTCGGCGCACACAGCTTTATATACAGTGCCGGGAGGTACAACGACAGCACGCTCCCAATTATTAACTACACTCCGACTGACACCCAAACGAGCGCCAAATTCAGTTTGAGTAAGAGCAAAGTGCTTGCGCACTGCGCGGATCCGCTCATTCAAATATAGACACCTCCATTCCTGTGGATTATTATAAATCTTCTGTTTGAGCATGTCAAGCCAAAAAGTGAGTGCCTTCATTCCGGGTTCCGCCCAACCCAACCATATTCATGTGATAGTGCAAATCGTAGGGGCGATGGCAATCGCCCCGTGTCTTGCAATCGCCCCGTCTCCCGCGATTTCCCCGCATCGCGCAAATGGATTGAACAGGAACCACGGGCGGATTGCCATCCGCCCCTACGGAAATTCGTTTCAAATATGTGCAGGGATTAAACGGCACATAGATCCGCAAAATTGGCATGACGATTGTTTTCGCGTGGGCAGAGACGGGTATCCATGAAGCCTCCTAAATTAGGACCATATCACAAAGCAAAAGGGATGCCCCGCCGGGTCGATCATGGTAATCCACTTATCCCCGCCATATTGCGCGCCAGCTTTTACGGCCCCGCAGGAAACGGCGTGTTCCGCGGCAAGCTCCATCTGTTCCCTGTCCCGCACCGCAAAATCCAGATGCGCCATCTGCCGCTGTGCGCCCGGTTCGTCCGGCCATACTGGAGGCGCATAAGCGGCGTCTTGCTGGAACGCGATTTTTACGCCGCCTGACGGTGAAACAATGTCCGCCCACTCGTTTTCTTCCGTATAGTTTTTCTTCCAGCCGAGCAGACGGATATAGAAGGCGGATAAGGCGGCGGCGTCTCCGCACTCCAACACAACGGCGTCCAGCGTCATGGGGAGCAGTTCCTTTGTGTCCCTTGGTTCCACGATGACACCTCTAATCTTTTTCCCTGATCATACCACCTCGGGCGCAGCCCGACAAATGCAGAATGAAGAATGCGGTTTTGGAATTTGAAAAAATGACGGCAATCCGGCGAGGAAAACGGGTGGATTGCGGCTGATGAGGTGAAGGCGCCATTCTAGCCGATACTTTTTTCGCGCTTGGGGTTTTTGGGCAAATTCAGCGCGGCCAGCCCCGCGAGGACCATCGCCATCCCGGTCAGCATAACGGTGTCCGGGCGTTCGCCGTAAATAAAAAACCCCAGCGCGGCCGCGAAAACCGGATCGACAGAAGCCAGAATGGCGGCCGTCCCCGTTTCCATGAACCGCATCCCGTATGTATAAAGGATATAAGGCAGCAAAGCCGAAACCAAAGCGTGCGCCAACAGGAAGCCGCTCATTTTCAGCGGAGCAGCCGCCACCGTAGCGCCTATCAGGGTAAAATCCGCGAACGGCGCGCAGCCCAAGGCGCCGAAGAAAAACGTATAAAAATTGATCGTCAGCGCGTGATAACCGCGGTTCAGAGCGACGCGCGACATGACGCCCAGCATGGCCCAGCCCAGAGCGCCCAGCAGACCGACCAGCACCCCGAACGGGGAAAATCCGCCGCCACCGGGCGCGCCGGCAGCCCCGCTCCCGACGATCCCGCTTGTCAGGACACTGCCGCCAAATACCACAATCATTGCCACAACCTTTTGGGTCGTGACGCGCTCACGGAAAAGCGGCGCGGACAGCGCGACGACGAAAATAGGCGCTGTCGCCAGTAAAATAGATGCCAGAGACAGCGCGTTCATCACGATGGAGATGGAATAGAACAAATTGAGCAGCACGGCGCTGGAAACGCCCGCCGCCACCATGACCCAGACGTCGCGGCGGCGAACGCAAAACAGCCGGCGGTCGCCGGTCAGGAGCAAAAAACCGCCCAAGAGCGCCGCCGCCAAGGACATGCGGGAAAAAACAACAGTCAGAGGGCTGTACCCGAGACCGTCCAGATAACGGACGAACAGCCCGATAGAACCCCACATGCACCCGGCCGCCAGCACCGCGATAACGGCGATGGCGGCCGGGGTTTTTGCGGCGCGCGCGCCGGTCACATCAGCCCCCGTCTTTGACGCCGTTCAGCGTCACCGAGAGCCAGCCCAGGAAAGAACCCAGGAGCATAGCGAGGACGGAGATGATCCAGCCGCCGAAAGCCGAGACGTAAAGATTGGGAGAATTGCCGATAAAAGAACCGCCTAACCCGATGAAAATGCAGCCCAGCGTAAGGGCGATCCCCGAGTAGTAAGCGAGTGTGCCCTGCTGAAACAGCGGCGCCAGTTCTATCACGCCGACTACGACACAGAAGCCGACGAAATAGGCGATGACCAAACCGACATCCGGTTTACCCCAAACGCCGTCAAAAAACGCCTGCGGCCAGGTTTCTGCGGGACTGCCGTCGCCGAAAGCCCGAATCAGAGCTTCGGCCAGCATCTGGACCAGCATACCGCCGAAACCGCCGGCGGCGTAGCTGGGGATCAGGATTTTTAACCCTGCCGGCTTGGCGCCAAACACAAAATAAAGCCCCCACACGCTGAAAGAGACAAACAGCGGCAGACTGTAAGCGCCGAGCCAGGCCCCGAACGGTATCGCGACCACCACGGTGATGGCGACGGCCAGCCACATCGGCATGAGCTGTTTTGGTTTACTCGGTGTATTATTTTCCATATTTTACCTTTCTATGCCCTAACCTTCGCGGTAAATCACGCCCATACCGCCGCGCGGGTAACTCCAGGACAGCACGCCGGGAGGCGCCGCCGCCAAACAGGTCCCGCACTCCAGACAGGCCGCGTACAAAACGCCGATCTCGCCGTTCGCCTGCTCCGAATAGACCCGCGCGGGGCAGATCCGCGCGAGCAGCGGCCCGGCCCCGGCGCGCTCCGCCTCCGCCTGATTGACCAAAATATGGGACTGTTCCGTGTCGGTCTCGTAGCGATTGCGGTCGAGCCGTTCCGCGACGGTTCCCCAGGGATTTTTACTCATAAGGCTCTCACCCCCGCCAGCGCGTCTCTGACAGTCGGCAAAAGCGCCAGCGGACTGTTTTTCAAAGCGTCCCCGACGCCTGCCGCCAAGTGTCGGCGCGGCGTCGTATCCAGATTGTAGACGCCGTACATGATATCGCTCAAAAGCCTGCCATAATCCCCGTACATGTGCGGGTTTTCCAAAAAAAGCGGCGCCCGCCGGAAAGTGCGCATATCCTGGCCGACAAAGATCTTATCCAGTTCCCGGGGATAGGCGTCCAGCGCTTCCTGACTGTAATCCCCTCGTTTAAGCGCGGAGTCGACGACCCCGGCGGCGGCTAGGGCGGAACCGGCGGCCAAATCCATGCCGCGCACGGTAAAACCGGTGTTCAGCGTCAGTCCGGCGGCATCGCCGACGACGACCAGCCCGGGTCTGGTCAGGTCATGCGCCATGGCCAGCCCTCCTTCGGCGACCAGGTGGCAGCCGTATTCCAGCAATTCGCCGCCGCGCAGGAAAGATTCCGTCGCCGGATGGGTCAAAAATCGGTCATGCAATTCCGCGGAACTTTCACCGCTCCGCGCCAGATCATCCAGGCGCAGCACGACGCCGACGGACAGCGATTCCAGGTTTGTGTACAGAAAACCGCCGCCGCCCAGATCTTTGGTGCAATCGCCGACTATGGCGTAGGCGGCGCCGTTATCGCCGCTCAGGTTAAAACGTTCTTCAATAACACGCCGCGGCAGGCCGATCACGGATTTGACGCCTACAGCCAAATGTTTCAGCGGTTCCGGCCCCCGAACGCCGGCCTGACGGCAGAGCAAAGAATTCACTCCGTCCGCGGCGACCACCACATGGGCGCTCAATTCGTCGCCGCCGGCGCGAATGCCCGTCACGCGGCCGTCTTCCGTGATCAGAGCGTCCACTCTGACGCCCGGCATAAGCATGACGCCGGCTTCTTCACATTGCGCGGCCAGCCATTCGTCCAGTTTGGCCCGCAAAACAGAGACGGCGGTCACCGACTGAGCAAGCCTGTCGTCGGCGTAATCCAGATTGACAAAGGAGGACGCCGAAAGAAAACTCAGGCAGTTACGCGTGATACGCCGCTCAATGGGCGCCGAGAGCAAAAAACCGGGCATGGCTTCTTCCATGACGCGGCAATAAAACACCCCTCCGGACAGGTTTTTGCTGCCGGGACTCGGACCGCGCTCCACGAGCAGGACGGAGTGTCCCTGAAGCGCCAGCCGGTAAGCCGTGACGGAGCCGGCTATGCCGGCTCCCGCCACTATAACGTCAAAATCAACTTCTGCGGTCGCGGTAGTATCCATAGTTTTCACACACAGTCCTTTTAGAGACCTTTGATGGTTTTGACGGCGTGCCGCGCGGCCACGCGGCCCGAGGTATGGGCGAAACCGTTAGCCGTGCCGGGGCAGTCCAGATTGTAAGTGTCGCCGAAAAGCCCGCTGGCGTCGTTGCCGACGGCATAGAGACCGGGAATAGGCTTATATTCGCGGTCTGTGACTTGCAGGTCGCCGTTGACGCGAATACCGCCGTCGGACACGAGTACGCTGCCGGCCATGTTGATCGCGTAGAACGGGGCTTTTTTCACGGGCCGGAGGAATTGAGCGGGTTTAAAGAACAGCGGATCATAATTCTTGGCGCAGGCTTCGTTGTATTCGGCCACGGTCGCCGCGAATACGGCGGGATCCAGCCCGATATTTCGGCCTAATTCCTCAATAGAGCCGCCTTTCCAGGCGATGCCGTCGGCAACGTCCTGATCAAGTTCCGCCTGCAGCCGCGTGAGTTTCAGATGATATTCGATAAAATCGCCCAGCCCGATGTCCGAACCGTCTTCCATCAGATGTTTGATGGTGTCGGCGTCGATGATGGCGTAAATCGTGGCCTGGGGCTGTTTGGCGATCGTGTTGCCGGCGTCGGCGAAACTCATCGCGACGTGTTCGCTGGCAAAACGCCGGCCGGTTTTGTTGACCCACAGAACAGGCTGAGAGCCGGCGCCGCTCACATGCGAGGTCAATGTTTTGCCGCGGGCGCAGGGAATGATCATGACCGGGCCGATATTATCCGTGTCGGCGCCGGTTTCGAGCGCCATTTTCAGCCCGTCGCCCGTGTTTTCGGTAGGCACGCATTTATAGGTGTCGTAAGCGGCGCGATGCAGCCAGGAGTATTTTTGCACGAGATCGGGATTGTTGCCGTAGCCGCCGGAGGCCAAAATCAGCGCCTTGCAGCCGATGGTCATGACATTGCCGTCTTTGTCCAGCGCCTGAACGCCGACGACAGCCCCGCCGTCGGTCAGGATCTTCTTGGCCGGGGTAGAGGTGAAGACATCCACTCCGGCGTTGACGCAGGCCCGGAGCAAAACTTCCTGCACGCGCTCGCCCAAACCGTCCGGCCGGTGGAAAGTGTAGAGTTCCAGCGGTTGGTCATAAGCGTAAATCGTGACGTCGGTGTAGACTATGCCCAGCGATTTCATGATGTCGATGGTTTCCGCCGTATTGTCCACATGCATCCGGACGACGTCGGGATTGGCGCGGTGGTGGCTGTATTCCGTGTAACGGCGGAAACCTTCCTCGCGGCTGGGAAAATGTTTGCCCGCGTCTTTGGGGACTTTGCGCTCTTTTTGCTCGCTGGACTCGAAAGCGCAGGTGCCTTCGGCGTAAATTGAGGAACCGCCTGTTTCCGCCATTTTTTCCAGGATGACCACGCTCAATCCGGCCTGAGCCGCCGTAAGCGCCGCTGATTTGCCGGATCCCCCGCCGCCGACGACGACGAGATCATATTCCGTGTCAAAATTGTATTTCGCCATGATTTTCCTCCTAAATTATGGATTTTTAGTCGCTGCAAACGCCGCGGTCAGTTCCGGTACGATTTTATACAGGTCGCCGACGATGCCATAATCGCAGTTTTTGAAAATACGGGCTTCCGGATCGCTGTTGACGGCCACGACGACTTTGGCATCGCGCACGCCGGACATATGCTGCGGCTGTCCGGATATACCCAAAGCGATATAGAGAGTGGGCGCGATCCGGCTGTGAGAGGAACCGACCACGCTGTGCGCGGCGAACCAGCGCATGTCGTCGCAGACCGGCAGCGTGCAGGCCGTCTCCGCGCCCAGGACCGCCGCCAGATCCTCAACGATCCTCAAATCGTCCCGCGCCCTGAGACCCATGCCCACGCCGACTACGCGAGCGGCCGTCAAAAGCCCGGCCGCGCCGCTTTCGGCCTCGGTGGACAGCACACGCAGCGCGGCGCCGGCCTCCGCGGGGACGATCTCCACTGTGACTGCCGCGTCGCCGCGCTGCTCCGCGTCGTCGCCGTCAAAAATACCGGCCAGCGCGCCCGACACGGCGATATCTTCCAATACTTTACCTTCCGCGGCGGCGCGGCTGACCACGATGTTTTCTTCCGCCGCGGCCACAGCGCGCACGGAAGCGACCACAGCGGCGTTCAGCGCGGCAGCCGCCGCTCCGAGCAGCACGCGGGCCGGGGGCGCGTCCGAAGCCAGCACCAGCCGCGGCGCGTCCTGAGCGGCCCGTTCGGCCAGGGCGGCCGCGTAAGCCTCGGCCGGCACGCCGTCCGCGGTCTCCCAACAAAGCACCTGGTCGAATCCCATGTCGGCGGCGCGTTCCGCCAGATCCCGCTTCCCCGCCACTGCCGCCGTCACCCGACCGCCGAGCCGGCGGGCCGCGTCCAGCATACCGCCGGCCCGATTTTCGTCAACGATGATAACCCAACTATCAATTGCCATTTTTTACCTCAAATGACCCCTTCCACTCGCAGCGCCGCAATCAACTGCTCGCAGGCAGTTCGGGGATCGCCGCCGTCGATGACGCGCGCGGGCGGCGTGTCGGGAAACCTGGTTCCTTGCGTCTGGACCCTGTATGCGATTGCCGCGTCCAGCAGATCGGCCGCCGCAATTTTTTCCGCCGGTTTTTTGCGCGCGGCCAGCACTTCCTTCATGCCCGGCACGTTTTTCTCCGCGCGGCTGGCCGTCACGGCCAGCACGACGGGACCCGCGGCGGCCAGCACCTGGATGGCGGCGCCCAGGCGGCGCGTCACCCGCAGTTCGCCCTGCTCAGAGCAGGCCGCCGCCGTGACTCCGGCCACGGCCGGCCAGCCCAGACGTCCCGCCAAGGCGGAAATCACCGCGTAGTCCCAGGCGGAATCGCCGATGAGTACCGCGCCGACACCCGCCATACGCCGCACCGCCTCAGCCAGCGCTGCGCCTGTCGCCGCGCTGTCCGCTTCGCCCGGCGTGCCGGTAACGACCACGGTGCGCGCCGCCCCTCTGGCCGCGGCCCAAGCCGTATCGCCGTCGCCTATCGTCAATCCGACGACCTCATCACCCGCGGCCAGAGCGACGGCAATTTCCATCGCCGCCGGGTCGTCGTCACTGGCCGCCAGCTTCACGCCCGGCCAACTGACGGCCGCGTCCGCCGATACCCTGGCGTCCAGCGGATTTCTCGCCCACTTGAAAACAACGACGATTTTCATGCTGCCTCCGTTAGTGGGCGGTCTGGCCCGCGTCCACCGAATAGACCGAGCCCGTGATAAACGAGGCCAGCGGCGACGCCAGGAAAAGCACGAGACCGGCGATTTCGTTCGGTTCGGCGACGCGATGTACCGCGTTGAACGACTTGACCATCTCCGCAAACTCCGGATCCGCCAGCCAGCGGGCGGTCATTTCGGTTTCGGTGAGGCCGGGCGCGATGCAGTTAATGCGGACATTATGCTTGGCGTACTCGATGGCGGCACCTTTTGTCAGTCCCGCCGCGCCGTGTTTGGCGGCTACATAAGGCGCCATGCCCGGATCGGCGACCAAGCTGACGACGGAACCGCAGTTGATGATGGAACCGCCGCCGTTTTTCAGCATCGCGGGGATCTGGTACTTCATGCACAGAAACACGCCCTTGAGATCGACGGCGATGATTTTGTCAAAATCCTCTTCCGTCTGTTCGGCCAAATCCGCCGTCACGGGCAGGAGACCGGAATTGTTGAACGCGGCGTCGAGACGTCCAAAGCTTTGCAATGTGGTTTGCACGATGTTTTGCACATCGGCGGCGACGCTGACGTCCCCTTTGATAAAGATCGCTTCGCCGCCGGCTTGCCTGATGAGCGCCATCGTTTCGTCGGCGTGGCTGCGCCCGGCGATGGCCACTTTGGCGCCCTGCTCGGCAAAAGCCACGGCGGCAGCCTGGCCGATGCCGGAACGTCCGCCTGTGATGAGTACCGCTTTGCCGGTGAAATCCAACAGGTTTTTGCCCAAGGTATCCTCTCCTTTCGACTTGTGGTTTTGTAAAAATTTACAACGGTGTTACATGCTTCAATCATAGAGAAAGCTGCGCCTGCACACAATCGCCCGGGACGGTGATATCAAAATACCACTTTCGAGTGATTGTCAAACGCGGAGCTTGGCCCTATAATGTTAATGTATGTAACGCTTTGAGCAAAATCTTATATTAACGAGGGGGATTTTCATTACATAAATAACGCGCAGATGAAAACAAGGAGGTGCGCCGCCATGCAAAAAGTCTCGCTACGCATGCTTTCGACATTAAGCGATGTGGATTTGCTGACTTCCAGTGACGCGTTCTTTGACATGCTGCTGAATTTTTTGATAGAACTGGTGAACTCCAACGTCGGCGTGATTTCGATTTTCCGCAAAGATGAGGAAATATTCCGCTCACAGCTCAATATCAGCGCCCAGGATCTGGAAGTTTATAAAGCGAGCTTTTTTGCTCATGACCCTCTGCATCCCTGCCGGATAAACCCGGCCGGACGCAATCCTAAATCTGTGACCGCCTCGTACAGAGATAAAAATTCCGCTGTCGTGGGCTCGGAAGAACAGTACTACTTCATGCGGGATTACAATTTGCACCATACGATCCGGGTAACGAAACGCCTGCGCGACAATTCCTTGTTGGCCTTTTGGCTTTACCGGCCGATCACGCAGACGGGTTTTGGTGAAAATGAAAGCGATATGTTTCAGGAACTTTTACCTTTTATCGCGAATTTGGTTGAGACCAATATGCTGCTGACCCAGCTGGACACTGAATCTTCGCTGCTGCTGAGTACAGAGGAAAAAGGCTTTGTATTCGTGGACGAGAATTTTCACCTGCTTTCCCACAACAAAAAAGCCGCGGCCTATTTCGCTGACCTTGGTTCGGGGTGCAGTTTGCCGGAACACGTCCGGCAGCTGGCCGGTCGGCTGCCGCTGGAAAACGGCGCCCAGGTCCAGCTGTTTTCCCCTGACCGGGACGTCTATCTGGTCAAAGTGACGGCCTGCAACAGCAAACAATCCACCTATTTGCTGAAAATCACGCCGCAGGCGCAACCGCCCGCGCTGGCCGCGATGGACGCGCTGACGGCGAAAGAGAAAAAAATCGTCGCCCAGATCATCAAGGGTCTGAACTGCAAGCAGATCGCCAGTTTAATGTTTATCAGCGAACACACCGTCAAAACGCATCTGCGCAATATTTACCATAAATTGGAAATATCCAGCCGCGCCGCTCTGCTGCATAAAATAAACGCCATGCCTGAAGCGGATTAATTCTGTTGGGGTTTTTCTTCCCGCAGCACCTCATACAGCGAACTCGCGTCTTCCGCCCGGACGCTGGCCGGCGTGGACAGCACCCGGACTTCCAAAAGGCGGCCGCGCATGCTCAAAGTCAACACGTCGCCGGCTTTGACTTCGGCCGCCGGTTTGGCGGCGCGCCCGTTGACGCTGATTTTCTCTCCGTCGCAGACGTCTTTGGCCACGCTGCGCCTTTTAATAAGGCGGGAAACTTTCAAATATTTATCTAAACGCATACTGCCTCAAAAATTGCAAATTCATAATTAACAATCGCTAAAAGCAAAAAACAGGCCGTTACAACCTGTTTTTTGCTCGCATGTACGCCGGGATACAATTACTGTACGCCCTCTTTTAAGGCTTTCCCCGCCTTGAAAAACGGAACGTTACGGGCAGGAATCTTTAACGGTTTTTTCGTTTGCGGATTGCGCCCCGTGCGTTCTTTTTGATTTCTCACGCCAAATGTGCCGAAACCAACTAACTGTACTTTGTCCCCTTCGCCCAGAGCTTCGCTGATGGCTTCAAAAACCGCGGCGATCGCTTTGTCGGCGTCTTTTTTGGTGAACTCAGTTTTCTCGGCGACCGCGGCTACCAGATCTGCCTTGTTCAACAAGATCCCCCCTATAAAATAATTGCTTAGAAGCCGTTATTCGCTGTGTTTCCCGCGATTCCTCCCGGCGATTGAAAAAAAACTCCTTTCTTCCGCAAATTTAAGCAGATTTTAAGTTTTAAATCTCTTTTTTTCTAAATTTAGCGCCAAAATTATCCAGTGAGAGGTACAGCACCGGCACGACGATGAGCGTGACCAGAGTGGACAGCGAGAGACCAAATACTATCACCAGCGCCAAAGGCTGCGCCATTTCCGCTCCCGATCCGATGCCGAGCGCCATAGGCAGCATACCGAGCACGGTGGTCAGCGTCGTCATCAGGATCGGCCGCAAACGGATAGGGCCGGCGCGCAAAATAGCCGTTTTATTGTCTTCTTTTAAAGTTCGCCGCCGCGTGTTTACATAATCAACGAAAACGATAGCGTTGTTGACCACGATGCCCGCCAGCATGATGATACCGATCAGACCCGGCACGCTCAGGGGAATGCCGGCGATGAACAGGCCGAACACGCCGCCCGCCAGGCCCAGCGGCATGGAGAACATGATGATGAAGGGATAGAGCAGCGACTCGAACTGAGAAGCCATGATCATGTAAACCAGAAGAATGGCGAGTACGAGCATGAGCAGCAGATCGCTGAAAGCGTCGGTCATGGTCTCCGTCATGCCGCCCATTTCAAAGCGGTAGCCCTCCGGCATATTATAGGCGGAAAGCGCCGTCAGGACGTCGGCGGAAATGGAGCCCAGGTCTCGGCCGCTGATTTCGGAGGAGACGCTGAGGGTGGTCTCACGATCCACGCGGTTGATGCTGACCGGCCCTTGCGTGACCACGACGTCGGCCACCTGGTCCAGACTCACCTGCCCCGTGGAACTCACGGGCATTTGACCGAGCGCGGCCATGTTTTCCTCATAATAACTGTCCCCGCGGATCACTACCGGGATCTCCGTGCCGCCTATACGAAACTGGGTGGCTGTGGAGCCGGAGATCACGCCGCGCACGGACTGCCCGATCTGCGCCGCCGTCAGCCCGAATTGGGCGGCGCGGTCACGGTTGACGGCCACGCTCACTTTCGGCGTTCCGTCCGCGAAACTGGAAGAAACTTCGCGCGTCCCCTCCACGGTTTTGATGATATCCACAAAATCGTCGGCGATATCCCGCAAAGTGCTGAGGTCGTCGCCGAAAAGCGCCACGTTAAGCGGGGCGCCCGTGCCCATGCTGAACGAGGTCATGGAACTGACGCTGACTTCCGCGCCCGGCGTTTCCCGTACCAGAACGCGGATCTGCTCCATGATCTCCTTGGCGCCCCGGTCGCGTTCCATGAGCGGCGTCAGTTCGATATACAAAGTCCCCTGATTTTCGCCGCCCGTCAAAGACTCCGAAGCGCCAGCCTCGATATAAACGCGGGTGATCTCCGGAATAACGCGCACTTTGGCTTCCAGTTCGTCCATGATGACGACGGCGTCCTGCACTTTGGCCCCCGCCGCCAAAGTCGCCTGCACCATGATGAAGCCTTCGTCCGTCTCCGGGAAAAATTCCTGGCCGACGGCGAACACGGAGGCGAGGCAGAGGATAAAGGCGATAAAAGCGGTGATCGTCACGGTTTTGCGCCGCCGGAGCGCCCATGCCAGCATCCGGCCGTAAGCGCTGTGCAGACCGGCGAAACCGCGGTCAAAAGCGTCATAGATCCGGCCCAGCAGGCGAAAGCGCCGTTTGGTTTCTTCTTCCGTGTCAAGGCCCATCTGCTTTTGGATCATCAGGCCGAATTCGTCCTGCTCGTGGCTGCGGACGGATACTTTCAGCAGTTTGGAGCAAAGCATCGGCACCAGAGTGATGGCGACGACGAGGGAGGCGAGCAAAGAAAAGCTGACCGTGATCGCCAATTGCTCAAAGAGCAGGGCGGCGATCCCCTCGGCGAAGAAAATCGGCACGAAAACGGCGACGGTGGTCAAGGTGGAGGCGACCAAAGCCATGTTCACCTCAGCCGAGCCTTTGACGGAGGCGTCTATGCGGGAATAACCGTCCTGGCGGTATCTGTGGATATTTTCCAATACGACAATGGAATTATCTACCAGCATACCGACCCCGAGGCCGAGGCCGCCTACAGTCATGATGTTCAGCGTAATATCCGTGAAAAAGAGGAGGCAGAAAGTGGCGATGATGGAAATGGGGATGCTGAGAGCGATGATCAGCGTCGTGCGCACGTTGCGCAGGAAAATATACAGGACGATGATAGCGAGCAGGGCGCCCTGCATCGCGCTGTTAGCCACCTGGTTCAGCGATTGTTTAATGTAGTCGGCGCTGTCGTACAGGATATTGATTTCGCCCTTGGGCAAATTCGCTCTGGTTTTTTCCAGCTGCGCCCGCACGGCGTCAGAAACAGTGACGGTATTGGAACCGGCTTGTTTGGTGATGACCAGATCGATGCTCGTGTAGCCGTCCGCCTTGGAAATCGCGCTCGGGTCTTCCCGTTTCATCTCCACCTGGGCCAAATCGCGCAGGCGCGGCTGGGCGCCGGTCGGCAGCGGGATGATCATATCGGCTATTTGCTCCACGGTTTGGAACTGGCCGTTCGTCGTCACCGTCAGCGCCTGATTGCCGCGCAGCACGCTCCCGGCCGGGATATCCATGTTTTCCGCCCGGATGATACCGGAGACATACTCGGGTGAAATGCCGTAGCCTCGCAGTTTTTCCGCGTCGAGGCGCACTTCGATCACATTGCTCACACTGCCGAAGATCTCGACGGAGGCGACGCCGGCCACGCTTTCCATCTGCGGCTTGACAGTATCTTCCACCAAGGCCTGGATCTCCGTCTGGGTCATATTTTCCGTGGACAGCGAGAGCATCATCATCGGCATGGAATTCAGGTCTATTTTGATCACGATCGGATCGGAAGCGTCTTCCGGCAAAATGGCGGACAGCGTTTCCACGCTGTTGCGCGCGTCGGCGACGGCCTGATCCAGATCGGATTTAAACTCAAACTGCATGACGACGATGGACATGCCTTCCGCGGATATGGACTGCATGGTTTCGATATGGGAGACCGTGCCCACCGCGTCCTCGATCGGCCGCGTGATGAGTGTCTCGATCTCCTGAGGGCCGACGCCGTTGTAGGTGGTCATGATGATGGCGACGGGGATTTCGATATTCGGGATGAGATCCAGCGGGATCCCGGTCAGCGAGACGAATCCGAGCAAAACCACGATCAGAAATATCATGATCACGGAAACGGGCCGCCGCACGGATACTTCGGAAAGTTTCATGCGCGGCCTCCTTCCGTATCAGGGTTTTCCTCGCCGGAGACCTCCGTCTCCGCTTCCGCGGCCGTTTCCGCCGCCGCGCCGTCCAGCTCGATGATCTTCACCTCCGAGCCGTCATTGACAAAACCCACGCCCCGCGTGATAAAAACATCGCCCGCGCTGAGACCGCTGACGATCTCCACGCGGTCGCCGTCCTCCAAACCCGTGGTCACGGGCGTTTCCACGGCATAGCCGTCCACGACGCGGTAGACCACGTCACGCCCGCCCCGGTAAACGACGGCGTCCAGCGAGACGACTACGACATTTTCTTTCGTCAGCGTCGTGATCCCCATCTTGGCGAACATACCCGGTTTGATGAGCTGACCGCTGTTGTCCAGATATACTTTCAGGGCGAACTGGCCGGTCATGGCGTCCGCCGCCAGACTCAAATCCTCCACCTGCCCGCTGAAAACCTCGGCGGAGGCCGCCGGCACTTCCACCGCCACCCGCTGTCCGTTTTGCACCAGATTGATGAATTTTTCGCTGATCGCCGTTTGGATATAGACGCGCTCCAGCGCCGTCACCATGGCGGTCGGGCCGCTGGCCATATTGCCCACGCTGACGTTCAGGGCCGTGACCACGCCGTCGATCGGCGAGCGCACATCCATGTCGCTCATGGTTTTTTCCGCCGCGCTCACACCGGCGCGGGCCTGGGCCAGCTGGGCTTCCAGCGCGAGGATCGAAGAATCGGAGGCGGCGATCTCTATTTGCTCCAGGTCGGAGCGCGAGAGAGCGCCAGCCGCGAACAGTTCGCGGGAACGCTCCAATTGCAGTTTGGCGTTTTCGATTTTTTCCATCGTGGCCGTGTAGTTGGCTTCCGCCGCCTGATAACCGGCCATGGCCTGATCATAGGAGGCCTGGATCAATGATCTGTCCAGCGAAAACAACAGCTGACCCGCCGTGACGCTGTCGCCGACTTTGACCGCGACAGAACGCACGGTTCCCGGCGTGGTGGGGATCACGGTCACAGAATTATCGGCTTGCACCTTGCCGCTGAGCTGGATGGAAACTTCCATATCGGCCAGAGCCGCCGTGGAGGCGTTGACCGCCGTATAGGTCAGCGCGGACGTCGCCGGCGGACGGTTTAATTGGGCAAAGAGACGCCAAGCCACAATAGCTACGGCTAACACCACAACAACGCCAAGGATTACTTTCGCTTTTTTACTCATCTTTTCCTCCGCGCGGCCACGCAAGCCGCGTAAACTCGATTTCGTCGCCGACTGACCCCCTCGGCCGATTTACTAGTATTTTACTCTGACGGCTTGGAATTGTCAATGCGGATTCTCCCGCGGGAACCATAGTCAGCACGCCCATCTTCCCTCCTTCGATGTCAAATGGTCTACCTTTTGACATCGCTCTCCGCGAGGTAAATATTTCACAAAACTTCGTCAAATTTGCAAAAATCCTTCTTGATCTTGGCGGAAATTCATGGTAGTATTAAGCGCTTTGATCAATTCATGCAAGTTAAGCCGACATGAAGCGAGTCTCAAAAGGTAGACCTTTTGAGACTCTTTTGCAGGATACCTTTGCGTTTTATCGCCACGGATTTTTACCGCGATCACCCGCGATGGCGCGGGCTTCCGTATACGCCGCCAGCAGCCGCTGGCCGACAAACTCGAGCGCTCTTTCTTCCGCGACGGCGTGACCGTTTTGTGATAAATCCCGCAAGTCGCCGCTCGTCATGCCGATGATTTTATGACAAAATTCCTCCGTGCTTCCGCCTTTATACACATGGACGCCGTCCGCCAGCCAATCATGGTAAACGGGTATATCCCGCAGCAATATGGGCGTATTCATCGCCAAAGCCTCCAATACGGCGATGCCTTCCGTTTCCTCATGGCTGGGGAACAGAAACATATCGCAGCCGCGGTAGGCGTCGCGCAGTTCTTCCCGCCCGACATAGCCGGGAAAAATGAGATTCGGCAGCTCCGCGCGCACCGCTTTTCTGACCTTGGCCGGCACGGTCCGGAGATCCGCGTGGCCAAACCAGATGAATTTGTATGCGGGCAGCCGCCCAGCCAGTTCCACGAAATCCAAAATCCCTTTTCGCTCGATCCACAGACCGACGGACATGATCACCTTGTCGCCGCCCTTAAAACCGTATTTTTTGCGAAAAGCAGCCCGGTCGCCCTTTTTTCTGTCAAAAAATGTCAAATCGACCCCGTTGGAAATGGCCCTGATCGGCGGTTTTATGCCGTAACCCTCCAGGATACGTTTGGCATAAGGCGTGGGCGTTATAACGAGGTCGGCGCGGCCGTAACAGCGCTTGAGCCACAGCCGGAAAAGCGGCGAAGCCCAGTTGGAGCCGATAAAAGAATTCCGGAAATCCTCCTCCGTGGAATGGGCGTGAAAGACCACCGTTTTCTCCAGCGCCCGGGCGCGGCCGCTCACGCGCAAGGAGCCGGGAAACAGCGTGTTGATATGCGCGACGTCAAAATCGCCGTCCGCGTCGGTCGTAAACTCTATGCCGCTATGGGCCAGAGCTTTTTGCTGATGCTCCAGCGCGCGTCCCACGCCGCTTTTCCCAATCAGCTTCTGATACTCGAAAAACAGCAGTACTCGCATAGATCCTCCCTACTAGCCGATCAGCCGCGCGACCCAGCCGGACGCGAAGGCGAGCCCCAGGCTGTACGCTATGATGGCGCCCGGCTTGCAAAGCAAAATAATGGCGATAAACTTTTTCAGCCGCATACGCGTCATGCCCGCCACCAGGCACAGATAATCGTCCGGCGCGACCGGCAGGAAGATCGCCAGCGCGAACCACCTGTCGAAGGCGCTTTCCCTGTCCAGCCAGCCGATGTACTTGTCGTAGATCCGCTCCGGGACGACGCTTCGCACAAACGGTTTTCCGTATCTGCGCGCCAGCAGAAAATTGATAACGGAGCCCGTGACGATGCCGATGTAATTGTAGACGCAGCCCCAAACGGGACCGAAAATCAGCACGCCGGCGAGGCAGCCGAGCCCTCCGGGTATAACGGGGACGACGACCTGAACGATCTGCAGGAGGACAAACAGGGCGGGCGCCCATACTCCCGCCCGGGTCAGAAAATCTTCAAGCACGTCCGTCCGCGTAAACAAACCGATATGATAGCCGAAAATACACAGGGCGATCGCGGCGGCGATCCCCAGAGCCGATAGGATATTGATGATTTTTCCGGCCTGCGCCCGCGTGTTCGTCATACCCGCCACCTCCGCAATTATAGTAACACGCGCCGATTAAAGCGCGGCGGAACGTAGATTAAGCGTCTGTTAAACCTGGATGAAAAAACTGAGACGGATTTTAATGTTCCGGTGCCGGCGACCCAGCCAGCGTTTCCCTATGGTAAAGCCGGCGTTCAAGAAGCCGAACGGGGCGCGCACATAATCGGGACCGAGCGCAGCGCGGCGCCGGCGCCCACCTACAGGAATCCCATGACAAATGTCGCGAGCAGATACTGATCACAGATTACCGGATAAAGGTAAACAGAAAACCCTTAAAAGTTGTAAACTCCCCACTCCCAACTCTCAACTCTCAACTCTCAACTCTCCACTCCCCCACTCTTGCCCGTCTCCGTTTTTTCCGCTATAATAATCTAGGATACCTCTAAAGAAAGCATTGGCGGTATGGGGGTGAAAATCACGTTAAATCATGAAGCGGTTTTTCTGGGTTTGAATGAGCGTCATCCGGCCCAGACCTTGTTTTTCCGCTTTATCGGCACGGACGAGGACGGGAAAACAGAGGCTTTTCTGACGCGCTTCCGCGATCTGGCCGCCGAAGGGGGGCTGCTGTTCACAGAGCCGATCCCGGAACCGGGGGCAGGCGAGACGGCCCGTCTGGAGGAGGCGACCGGCGATTTCACTCGCGTCACGGAGCAAACGGTCGTCGCGCATGTGACCGTCTGGCTGGCCCAGTTATGGCAGTCGCAGCAAGCGGAAACAGCCAAAGCGGTATGGTCGCTCGTCAAATTCCTCAAAGGACGCGGCACGCGCGAGGAAACGCTGCGCTCCGTGTATACAGGTCTGCTCTGCCGCCTCTCGGTCCCCTGCGGTCGTGCCCTGCGCGCGATGGGCAGCGGTGATCCGCCCAAGGTGATGTACGAGGGGGAGATCACGGCCCGGGAACTCTATCTGCTTTATACGCTTTCGCTGGCCGGCTGCGACGTGGTATACGCGCATCATAACGAGGAAAGTTATTTGGCCGCCGACCCGATCGGCCGTTTTTCCTCGCTCGTGCGCGGCTCGGTCTTCACGCCCCGGCCTGCCCGGACGGCCGCGGAGCGGGAAACGTCCGCCGGCTCGCCGGATCTTCCGGCGCCGGCGGCGGACGCGGCGACGGCGCGGGCGGACGCGGCGCGCACCGCCGGTCTCGTCTGCGTGAACTCCTGGCTTGAGGGCGGCGACGTTTGGAGCGCGGTCCTGGAAAACGCCGCCCGGCGCGGCGGCCGCGGCCCGGAACGGCGCAATATTTTTTCTCTTTGTTTCGGCGCCGACGAGCGGGAAGTCTACCGCAACCGCCTTTTCTTCCTGCGGGAAAAACTGCGCGCCTCTGGAAAAAAATGGATGTTAATGACTTTGCGCACCCCGCCCCCGACCGAAAAAGAAGCGGCGGTTTTTCAGGGAGCGGTCACGCCGGAGGAATTGGCCGCGCGCCTGACCGCCGGTGATGAACTCACGACTCTTCTGGCCCGGCGGGCGCTGCTCACGCTGCTGGACGAACGGGCGGCGGCGGAAACGGACGGCGGGACGGAAGCGGGCTTGCCGCCGCGGCTGGCCGCCTGGCTCGCGCGTTACGCGGCGGAGCTGTTCGCCGGAGAAGCGGCGGCGGACGCCCCGCCGATTTTCCTCTATTACGGCCCCATCACGGCGGATGAGACGGATTTGCTTTGGCTGCTGAAAGAAATCGGCGCCGACGTTCTATATTTCTCGCCGGATAAGGCAGACAGCGAAGTGTTTCACCGCCGCCTGGGGCCGCCGCTCGGGGCGCTGGAGACGGAACTGCCGGGCGATTTGCCCTGGGAGCCTTTTCCGGAGGAAGAAATACGTCTGCGGGCGGAAACAACGGCCTACAACGCTTCCCGCGAATTGGACCGCGTTTTGTACAGCGGTTCCGGCCTTTACCGCCGCCGGCAATTCACCCGCAGCCGGCCGGTGACTCTCAAGACCACCTATGACGAGATCCCCCTGCTCTGGCCGGTCGAGGCCAAGTACCGCCCCAATTTCCAGGCGGAGGACGGCGTGGCGACGGTGCCGAATATTTTCGCTAAGATCTGCGGCGTGGAAAAAGGCCTGACCGAGATGTACTGGGATCGGATCGCCGCCCTGACGACACAGCAGACCTGTCTGGTCACGCGTCTGCCGTTTTTTGCCCGCGCGGGCGCGGCGGAGACGAAGGAGGCGCGGAATTTCTGGCAGGACGATCAGCTTTCTCCGGACGTGAAAAAAAGTCCCTACTACCGTTACGAGCATCTGTCGCCTGACACGCAGGAACTGTGGCTGGAAAAAACGCGGGAACTCCTGCGCGGCGATCTGCTGCGTCTGACGGAGGAAGAAAAATTTCAGGCCCTCGCGGTCTTGCTCGCCCTGGAACCGGAGATCCTGCGCCTAGTGCAGAATTTCGACTATACGGGCGAAGTGCCCAAACTGCTCATAGTCTCGGCGACGGACGCCCTTTTCGCCTTGGAGGACTGCGTTCACGCCGCTTTTCTCAATATGATCGGCTTTGACGTTGTGATCTTCACGCCGACCGGCAACCGGGACATCGAGACTTATATCGACGCGCGGCATTTTGAGACCCATCAGATCGGCGAATATATGCCCGGCCTGAGCCCGCCCGATTTGCGCCGGCGCCGGCTGGGCCTGAAGCCGCAGTCGTGGCTGGGCAAGTTGTTAGGGCGTTAAGGCGGTTTTGGCAAAGCGGATCCGAGTATATGGAATAATATGGAATAATATGTAAAAGGTGGTCAAAATGGCGGATTTAAGCGCAAAACTGGCGGGGCGCGACTTTCTGACCTTGCAGGATTTCACGGCGGCGGAAATCAGCGTCTTTATCGCGACGGCCCGCGATCTCAAAGCCCGGCAGAAAGCCGGAACGCCGCATCATTTGCTCGCGGGCAAAACTTTGGCGATGATATTCACCAAATCATCGACCCGGACGCGCGTCGCTTTTGAGGTCGGCATTTATCAACTGGGGGGAACGGCTCTTTTTCTCAGCGAACGGGATATCCAGCTGGGACGGGGCGAATCCGTCGCCGACACGGCCCGCGTCCTCTCCCGCATGGTGGACGGCGTCATGATCCGCACATTCAGTCACGCGGAAGTGGAAGAACTGGCGCGGCACGCGGCGGTCCCCGTCATCAACGGCCTGACGGACTATCTGCACCCGACTCAGGTCCTGGCTGATCTGATGACGATCGAGGAACATAAGGGCCGTCTGGCCGGCCTGAAACTGGCTTATATCGGCGACGGCGGTAATGTGGCCCACTCTTTGCTCATCGGCTGCAGCAAAATGGGTATGGATATCACTTTGGCCTGTCCGGCGGCGTATGAGCCGCGGGAGGAAATACTGCGGGCGGCGCTCGCCAACGGCGCGGAGAGCGGCAGCCGCGTGCGCCTGGTGCGTGATCCGCTGGAGGCGGCGCGGGATGCCGACGCCCTTTACACCGACGTCTGGGCCAGCATGGGGCAGGAAGGCGAATCAGCGGAAAGGCGCGCCGCTTTTAAGGGTTATTGCCTGGACGACGCGGCGCTGGCGGCGGCGCGGCCGGACGTTATAGTTTTGCATTGCCTGCCTGCGCATAAAGGCGAAGAAATAACGGAAGCGGTTTTTGAAGGCCCGCGCTCCGTGGTGTTCGACGAGGCGGAAAACCGTCTGCACGCTCATAAAGCCGTCATGGCCCTTTTGATGGGAAACACTGATTAAACTATTTAACTAATACGAGGAGAGCAAATATGGGTAAAAAGGTTGTTTTGGCATACTCCGGCGGTTTAGACACTTCCGTGATCATCCCCTGGCTGAAGGAAAATTATGGTTATGAAGTTATCGCCATGTCCGCCGATCTGGGACAGGGCGAGGAACTGGAGCCGCTGCGGGCCAAAGCCCTGCAAAGCGGCGCGGCCAAACTCTACATCGAGGACTTGCGCGAGGAATTTGTCACCGATTATATTTTCCCGACGATCAGGGCCGGCGCCGTATATGAGGGGGAATACCTGCTCGGCACGGCTTTTGCCCGTCCGCTCATCGCCAAACGGCTGGTGGAGATCGCCCGCCGCGAAGGCGCGGTGGCGGTAGCGCACGGCGCGACCGGCAAAGGCAATGACCAGGTGCGTTTTGAACTGTCCGTAAAAGCTCTGGATCCGGAGCTGGCAATCATCGCCCCCTGGCGGCTGTGGGACATCCGCTCGCGCGAGGACGCGATCGACTACGCGGCGGCGCGGGGCATCCCCGTGCCCGTGACCAAAGAAAGCCCGTACAGTCTGGACCGCAATATCTGGCACCTCAGCCACGAGGGGGGCGATCTGGAAAACCCGTGGAACGCGCCGCGCGACAGCATGTACGCTTTGACGACGCCGCCGCGCCAGGCCCCGGACGAACCGGCCTATGTGGAAATCGAGTTCACCCGGGGCGACCCGGTGGCCGTCAACGGCGAACAAATGGCGCCTTTGGCCTTGCTGACCAAATTGAACGAAATAGGCGGCGCTCATGGCGTCGGCATCGTGGACATCGTGGAAAACCGGCTTGTGGGCATGAAATCCCGCGGCGTATACGAAACGCCCGGCGGCGCGATCTTGGTCGCGGCTCACCGAGCGCTGGAGCGGCTGACGCTGGACCGGACCACGCAGCATTTCAAGGAACAGGCAGCCCTGCGCTACGCGGAACTGGTTTACGACGGTCTATGGTTTTCCCCGCTGCGCGAGGCCCTGGACGCTTTTGTCGCCGTGACGCAGCGCCAGGTCACAGGAGTGGCGCGCCTGCAGTTATATAAGGGCAATTGCCGCCCGGCCGGGACGCGATCGCCTTACTCCCTGTACAATGAGGAATTTGTCACCTTCGGCGCCGACGAGGTCTATAATCAGAAGGACGCGGAAGGATTCATCAATCTGTTCGGTTTGCCGCTCAAAGTGCGGGCCCTGATGGAAAAGCAGGCCTCCGTTATTCGTTCAAATTAAGACTTGCGGCCAGAACGCCGTCATATCTTCAAGTTTCCTTACTCGGCGAGGACATACACCGCCTCAATCCGCGCCTTGATACAGCTGGTAATACCGCCCTTTGGCCGCCAGCAGCGACTCGTGGTCGCCGCGCTCGATCACGCGGCCCTGCTCCATCACCATGATCGCTTTGGCGTTTTGCACGGTGGAGAGGCGGTGGGCGATCACAAAAACCGTGCGCCCTTCCATCAGGCTGTCCATGCCTTTTTGCACGATAGCCTCCGTGCGCGTGTCGATGCTGGAAGTCGCCTCGTCCAGAATCATCACCGGCGGGCTCAGCACCGCGGCCCTGGCGATGGAGAGCAGCTGGCGCTGCCCCTGGGAAAGACTGCCGCCGTCGCCGTCGATCACCGTGTCATAACCTTCCGGCAGGCGCTCGATAAAATCATGGGCGTTCGCCAGCCGCGCGGCCGCGACCACTTCCTCGTCCGTGGCGTCCAGCCGCCCGTAGCGGATGTTTTCCCAGACCGATCCCGTAAAAAGGCGCGTGTCCTGCAGCACCATGCCCAGCGAGCGGCGGAGGGCGCTTTTGCTGATCTCGCCGATCGGCACTCCGTCAAAGAGGACGACGCCTTCCGTTATTTCATAAAAACGGTTCAACAGATTGGTGACCGTCGTTTTACCGGCGCCGGTCGCCCCGACGAAAGCTATCTTCTGGCCGGGTTTCGCGTAAAGAGAAATGTCGCGCAGCACGGGTTTGTCCTCGGTATAGCCAAAATTGACCCCCCGGAACTCCACCTGGCCCCGCGCCTCGACATATTCCGCGCCCGTCTCTCCCGGCCGGCGCCAGGCCCAGCGCGCCGCGGCCGCCTGGCTGGGGGCCAGGATCCCGCCCTTTTCCTCCACTGCCGCCAGCGTCACGACGCCGTCGTCCGTCTCCGTCTCTTCATCCAATAATTGGAAAATTCTCTCCGCCCCGGCCAACGCCATGACGACGGAGTTGATCTGCATGGAGATCTGGGCGATCGGCATGGCAAAACTGCGGGACAGGGAAAGAAAGGCCCCGATCGCCCCCAGCGTCACCCCGCCGACGCCGGCCGCGGCCAGAGCGCCGCCCAGCACCGCGATCAGCACATATTGCAGATTGCCGATATTGGCCATGATGGGCATGAGGATATTGGCAAACCGGTTGGCCGACGCCGCCTGCCGGGCCAGAGCGTCGTTTTTGGCGTCGAAAACAGCCTTGACCTCCTCCTCGCGGCAGAAGACCTTCACCACTTTTTGCCCGTTGATCATCTCCTCGATGTAGCCGTTGACTTCGCCGAGCATTTTTTGCTGCGCCATAAAATGCCTGGCCGAACGACCGCCCACCTGCCGCACCACGAGCAGCATCAGGCCCACGCAGGCAAAAACGAGCAGCGTCAGCGGCGGATTGATCAGCAGCATGGCGCAAGTGACCGCCACGATCGTGATGGCGGAGGAAAAAGCCTGGGGGATACTCTGGGAGATCATCTGCTGCAAAGTGTCCACATCGTTGGTGTAGCGGCTCATCAGGTCGCCGAACGAGTTGCGGTCAAAAAAACGCACGGGCAAGGACTGCATATGGGCGAACATGTCGTCCCGGACTTTTTTCAGCACGCTCTGCGTGATCGTGACCATCGCCCGGTTGTAAAACAAGGTCGCGGCGATCCCGGCGGCGTAAACCAAAGCCAGCCAGGCCACCGCTCTGGCCAGGGCGCTGAATTCCGGCCTCTCGCTCAAAAGCAGCGGCGTGATGTAGTCGTCCACCAGAGTTTCGATAAAACCGGAACCGGCCACGCCGGCCACGGAACTGACGATGATGCAGAGAAAAACGAAGGCCAAAAGCGCCCGGTAGCGGCCGATATAGCGCAAAAGGCGCAGCGCGGTCTTCAGGGGTTCAGAGTTCTTCTTCGTCAAAATCGCCCCCTTTCCGCTGCGAATGATAAACTTCCCGGTAAAGCTCGCTGCCGCGCATGAGTTCGGCGTGGGGGCCGACCGCCTGCACCCGGCCTCCGTCCAGCACGACGATCTTGTCGGCGTCCTGCACGGAAGCGACGCGCTGGGCGATGATCAGCTTGGTCATGGCCGGCAGTTCCTCGCGGAGCGCCCGGCGCAACGCGGCGTCTGTCCGCGTGTCCACGGCGCTGGTCGAATCGTCCAGGATCAGGATCTTCGGTTTTTTCAGCAGGGCGCGGGCGATGCACAGCCGCTGTTTCTGCCCGCCGGAAATATTGGCGCCGCCCTGCTCGATCACGGAGTCATAGCCGTCGGGCAGAGCGCGGATAAAAGCGTCGGCCTGGGCCAAGCGGCAGGCCCGGACCATTTCTTCCTCGCCGGCGTCTTCATTGCCCCAGCGCAGATTGTCTTTGACCGTACCGGAAAAAAGCTCGTTTTTCTGCAGCACCACCGCGACCTCGTCGCGCAAGACCCGCAGATCGTACTCGCGCACGTCGCGGCCGCCCACCTCCACCGCGCCGCCCGTCACGTCGTATAAGCGGGAAATAAGCTGGATCAGGCTGGTCTTGCCGCTGCCGGTGCCGCCGAGTATGCCGACGGTCTCCCCCGGGGCCACGGACAAGTCAATCCCGTCCAGACACGGTTTGCCGCCCGCGCCGCCGTAGCTGAAACTGGCGCCGCGAAAAGCCAGCGAGCCGTCCGGGACGACCGTCGCCGCCCCCGGTTCGCTGGTCAGGTCAGATTCCGCCGCCAGCACTGCCGCGATCCTCTCGGCGGAAGCGCGGGAGATGACGATCATGACAAAAAGCATCGACAGCATCATCAGGCTGAACAGGATCTGCATGGCGTAGGTAAACATGCTCATGAGCTGGCCGGTGGTCATGGCGCCGCCCACGATCAGCCGCGCCCCGATCCAGGCGATCAGCAGCATGCAGATGTACATGCAGAACTGCATCAGCGGCATGGCCAGAGCCATCCTTTTCCCGGCCTTGGACATATCGGCGAAAATGGACTCAGAAACGCGCCCAAATTTTTCCTTCTCATAATCTTCGCGCACGAAGGATTTGACCACCCGGATGCCGCGCACGTTTTCCCGCACGATCTTGTTCAGGTGGTCGTAAGTGGTGAAAACCCGCATGAATATGGGGTGGACATGCCGCAGGATCAAGTAGACGGCCAGCGCCAGCACCGGCACCGCCGCCAGGAAAACCAGCGAAAGCGTGGCCTGGACGCGAAAAGCCATGGCAAAGGCCAGCGTCAGCATCAAAGGGCTGCGCACCGCCATGCGCAGCAGCATCTGGAAGGCCATTTGCACATTCGTGACGTCGGAGGTGAGACGCGTGACCAGACTTTCTGTGGTAAATTTATCCAGCTGGCGGAAGGAAAAAGTCTGGATATTATAAAACATGGCCCGCCGAAGGTTGCGGGCAAACCCGGCGGAGGCGGAGGCGGCAAAAGAACCGCTCAGCACGCCGCAGAGCAGCGCCAGCGCCGCGCAGACAGTCAGGACAGCGCCCATTTTCCAAATATAATCGGTCTGTCCGCCGTCTATCCCGATGTCGATCAGACCCGCCATCAAAAAAGGGATGACGACCTCCATGACGACCTCGCCGCCCATGAACAGCGGCGAAAGCCAGGCGTCCCGCTTATATTGCCCAATACAGCGGAGCAGACGTTTTATCAATCCCATGGCTCACCTCGCCGCTTTCTCGCTCTTAAAGAAATACCCGCCCGGTTGGTCGGTCAGGCAACTTCATATTGTAGCCTGTTTTAGCGGAGGCGTCAAGCAATTTTTATAAAAGGGATATTTAGGTAAAACTGGGTTGTGTTGATAGTTGACGTTGCCCGCGGGACGCGGCATAAACGCGATAGGCGCGATAGCCAGGTTGGTTTGACGGGCCGTCGAAAAATTTGACAAAAAAAATACCGCCATGTATAATCAAGATACAATAGCTATTTGACCTCGCCGCGAAATGCAACTTCGGTTTAACAAATCTTATCGTAATTGAATCCGCACATACACAACAGCAGGTTATTGCCCCCGAAAACATAATCGCCGAGCTGGGCACGCAACCAAATGCCAAAGACGTTTTATACTTACGGATACATTGACAGAAGCACGATCGATATTGATGAAATCATGGATAAGGCCAGAAGGAGGATGAGCGATGGGAGAAATTGACCTTGTTGGCGCCAATATCGCCCTGTCAAGTATTCAATTTATACTAAACACTACTTTGTGGGATAGCTTTAATCCGAAGGTTATGAGCATTATCTCACAGCCGCAGTCCTGGCGCGAAGTAAAACTGCTTGCTCCCGATGGAAAAAGTAATCCGCAGCTTCGTACAATCCCAAACGACAAAGGCGGCATATATTTGATTCTGGCCAAACCAAACATTTTGCCTGAATCGTGCCTGTACTTAATGTACATTGGACGCGCTCATATAACGGCAGATCACAATTTAAGAAAACGCTGTTCGCAATATCCCACGGAAAAAGAACGCCCTAAGATAAAGCGACTGATTGAGCAATGGGGGCGATATTTATATGTCAGATACCTCCCGTTAGACGGCAATGACATAATAGACGTTGTCGAAGACGAACTTATCAATATAATCCTGCCTCCTTTCAATGACAGGATACCAAATAAAAAAATAAGCGCTGCGGTCAAAGCGTTTGCCATGTAAAGGGGTGTGAAATATGAAAATACCGGCCATACGCGCTAAAGTTGGAATATGGGTTTACTATGTTTCAACACTGACTTACGCGCAGGTTAAAGAACATGTTAAAATGGTGGACAAGGAACTCCATAAATCGGCTGTTCTCAGTGAAATGCTGCAGCGGAGCATAACAAACAACTATAAACAAATTGCCGCCTATATCATGCAGCAGGAGGAGCGTTTTTTCAATTCTCTGGTGCTGGCTGTATATGACGGCGACCCGCAATGGCATGAAATCCGCTTGGATTATGGCGACGACGAAGAATACTACGATATCGGGCTGCTTGAGTTAACGGGCGAAGAAAAAATCTTTCCTGTGGACGGGCAGCACCGCGTTGAGGGCATTAAAAAAGTTCTCCGCGAATCTGATCAGTTTAACGAAGAACGTATTCCGGTGATTTTTATCGGTCACAGAAACGACGACGACGGCATGAAACGCGCGAGAAGACTGTTCAGCACTCTGAACCGTTACGCAAAACCGGTTTCCCAAAGAGATATCATCGCCCTTGACGAAGACGATTCTGTAGCCATCGCTTCGCGCGAGCTGATTGAAAATCATCCGTTATTTGAAAACGAGCGGATATTGGATTCTAAGACCAAGGCTATTCCCGAAAACAATAAAAAAGCGTTTACAACGATCATCACTTTTTATGAGTGTAATTATGAGTTGATGCATCTTTTCCTAGAGTCCAGGACGGTGAAAGATTCTGACGGAAGGAAAATGCGCGGGCGCTCAAAGGCAAGAGAGTATATCCGATTCAGGCCGGATCAGCCGGAGCTTGACGGATTTATCAGCCTGTGCGTTGATTTTTGGAATGCCGTTTCCTCTGAAATTTCCTGCGTTCGCGAGTATCTGGCCGCGGCTCCCGCCGCCGAACGCTTCCGTAACAAGGTTGACGGGGGCTTATTGCCGTTTCGGCCCGCCGCCTTGATTCCTCTCGTTAAGGCGGTCGTTCATATCCATAAAAAAACCGGAGAATCATTTAATGAAGTGCTTCGAAAAATTAATACACTGCCTTTAAAAATATCTGACAATATTTGGGCCGGAATCCTTTGGGATAAAAATAACCAGAAAATGATCATGAATCACCAAAAGGTTGTTGAGCTTTGTCTTGTTCTTCTCTATGATCCCGCGTTATCATCAGAAAAAGAAAAGCAACATTTGGTGGATGGATATGCTTCCGCAACTCAAACGCGCAAAGAAGAGGCTGAAAGCGCGTTGGGTATCTGCGTAACGAAAAGTGATACCTGAGCAGTTGCGTATTTGATAAACCTGAAAAGAGGATTGACCATGTGGTGCAATAGTTGTCACCGCGAGACGACGAAAGATAAATGCGAACTTTGCGGGACGGAAACCGAACGGGAAATCCCTCTTGAAGTTTATTGGTGTTCGACCTGCAGAGTTCCCGTGATTAAATACGTAAGCGCTGTTGACCGTGACGCTTGCCCTGCTTGCGGTAGGGAGACTGAATATTTATGCGCCGATTTACGCCCCGTGTTCCCGGAGGAACGTCTGCTATTTGAGATAATCCAAGGGAAGCCGCTCGCGCACATCAATCATAGCGTTTGGGCATCGAACAACCGTTATTATATAGACGGAAAGCCGCTTGTGATTGGTTCGTCTTTCTATAAGAAACTCTCACCTGACGCGATACGGACACAACTTGAAAAATATGCACCCAATAACTGCTATGAAGACTTCGACGCAATGGTTGTGCGCTTTGTCGAGGCGAACAAAGTTCGGCTTGACGAAATCGTCAGTGAAGCCCATAGCTTCATAAAAGATACCGCCGCGCAATATCCGAACGAGAGCGTTGTCGTCTCGTTTTCGGGCGGCAAGGATTCTACCGTTACAGCGGACTTGGCTATACGCGTTCTCGGTGATCCATGCCTTGTGCATGTCTTTGGGAACACAACGCTGGAGTTCCCTATGACGCTTGATTATGCCGCCCGTTATCGCAGGGACAATCCAAAAGCTATATTTAAGACCGCCATAAATAACGAACAGGATTTTTATTCCGTCTGTGAAGACATTGGCCCACCCGCGAGAATGTTACGTTGGTGTTGCTCAATGTTCAAAACGGGACCTATTACGCGCGTATTGAACAGGTTGTACGACGACAGCGGCATATTGTCATTCTACGGCATACGCAAGTGCGAGTCGCTTTCCCGAAGTCGTTATAACCGCGTGGAAGACAATGCAGAGTCGGTGAAGATTCAAAAGCAGAAAGTCGCCTCGCCGATTTTTCTGTGGAAAGACATTGACGTGTGGCTGTATATCCTCGGCGAGGGTATAGACTTCAATGACGCTTACCGTATCGGCTATGACCGCGTGGGGTGTTGGTGCTGTCCGAATAACAACGCGAGGGCGCAGTTTCTCTCGAAAATCTATATGCCGGTGCAGTTTGATAAGTGGCGCAACTTTCTTGTTGGCTTCGCAAAACGCATCGGCAAGCCCGATGCGGAGGAGTATATTGACAGCGGCGCGTGGAAAGCGCGGCAGGGAGGCAACGGCGTGGCGGCGGCGCAGGACATTAAAATCCGCTACACGAATTGCACGACCGAAGCACACGCGAAAGTTTATCGGCTAAACAAGCCGATTGATAACAGCTTTAGCAATCTTTTTATACCGCTCGGGCGTATTGCGCCCGAACTGGGACGAAAACTCATAAATGAGATTATGGTTGTGGATGTGAATACGAACGTGCCGATACTTTCGATACAACCGTTCGCACAGGACGGGTATGACTACGCTGTCAAAGTCAAGACGCTAAACGTAGCGAGGCACGACGATTTACAGCGAATGGTCGGCTATCAGATAAAAAAGTACAACGCTTGCCGGAAGTGCTTAAAATGCGAGTCGCTTTGCCGGCACAGGGCAATTTCTATTGTCGGCGGTGAATACCACATCAGCAATGAGCGGTGCAAGCGGTGCAAAATGTGCGTAACAGCGAAATACCTTGAGGGCGGTTGCCTGATGGATAAGTATTTGAAAACGAAAACAGGGGCGGCGAGTATATGAGCGTTAAATATAGGGCGCACGATACTTTTTTCATAAGAAAAGGCTGGCTCAGTAAAGGCGTGAAGAATATCATAGTCGACCCCGCCGTCTTTGTGAGCCGCGACGCGAACCCGATGGATACGCTCGGCATGGGCGCGAATATGGTTAAGGCTCTCCGCTACTGGTTGCTGGCGGTAGGGCTGACGGAAGAATACAAAGGACTTAATAACCGCAACGAACAAAAGCTTACGCTTCTCGGCGAAATGGTTCACGAAAACGACCCGTATATGGAGGAACTTGGCACACTGTGGCTTCTGCATTATAGACTTGCCGCGAACAAAGAAGATGCTACGGCGTGGTATTTTTTCTTTAACGAGTTTCGTTCGCTGGAATTCACGCGTGATGATTTTATAATACAGACAGAGAATTATCTGCGCGAGCTTGACGAAACCGTAGCAGAGCGGTCGATTGAGGATGATTACAATTGCGTCATCAATACCTATATACCGCGAATCAAACTCAATCCCAAGAAATTCGACCCGGAGGACAACATTGACTGTCCGCTCGGTGAGTTGGGCCTGATTGACATTGTGAACAAGAAGGCTAAAGTATATAAGAAAAGTTCGCCGAAGAAAGACACGCTCCACCCACTGATTCTGCTTGCCGTTATACTCGACCAAGCAAACGGAGCGCGGGAGGTTCGTATATCAGAGATTCAGACTAACGCTCGCAATGTCGGAAAAGTGTTCAATCTGGATGTAATCGCGCTGACCGCATTGCTGTACAAATTGGAAATTTTAGGGTTTATTAAGGTGGTGCGGACAGCGGGGCTTGATGTTATAAAAATCGAAACCGACCTTGACTTCTATGGGAGCGTTCGCGAATATTACCGCGCTATCAACGGATAGGACTGTGAGGTGATAATGGGTTATGCCATTGAATAAAATCAGCGTTGCTAAGGGATTTCAGACCGCCGTCAACATCGCTTATGACTTAAATAACAATGACAAGGTGCGCGGGTTTATCCCTACGCAGTCGAGTCTTGATATAATTGAGGATGTGCTGCTCTCTACCGCCGCGAGCGCAACGACTCGCGCCCGTATACTGATTGGCGCGTATGGCAGAGGCAAGTCACACATAGTCCTCGTGCTTTTGGCGCTCTTGTTCGGCAGAGACAAAGGGCTATTTGCCGCGCTTTTGGAGAAAATGAAGAAGAACAATCCGCCGCTGTATGAGTTTGCGGTTGAGTATCTGGACAGTGGTCGTCAATTGTTGCCTGTGGTCGTGCGCGGAAGCAGCGCAAGCCTGTCCTCGTCATTTTTGAGCGCGTTGCAACTGACGCTGAATGATGAGGGCTTATCTGATGTTATGCCCGAAACGCACTTTCAAGCGGCAATCGCAACAATTGAGAGTTGGAAGAAGTCTTACCCTAACACCTACAAGCAGTTGATAAAGGATTTGCCTTGCTCAATCGGCGACTTCATGTTAGCACTCCGTGAATATGATGTTTTCGCTTATGAGCGATTTGAGAGTATCTACCCGCAATTAACGTCAGGCAGCGCGTTCAACCCGTTTCTCGGATTTAATATTGCCGAACTTTACGAGAGCGTTACAAAAGGTGTTAAGGCGCGAGGGTACGGTGGCATCATTGTCGTATATGATGAGTTCAGCAAGTATTTGGAATCAAGTATCGCCACCGCGTCTATCAGCGATATTAAGCTGCTACAGGACTTTGCGGAGAAATGTGACCGCAGCGGTGAACGGCAAATGCACCTACTTCTTATTTGTCATAAGGACATCGCCAACTACATTGACGGCGGTCTCCCGAAAGAAAAGGTGGACGGTTGGCGCGGCGTTTCAGGGCGATTTAAGCATATCAACCTCCACAACAACTACACGCAGATGTATGAGATTATTTCGGAGGTTGTAAAAAAAGACTATAAATTTT
>JAISEW010000024.1 GCA_031263945.1 Gracilibacteraceae bacterium
ATATGAGTCCGCTGTCGAGTTTCCCCCCCCAGGCCCCCGTTTGGATCACATGTATCACAAACAGCATTTCTTCGGCATTCAGCCCCATTTCCGCGTAGCTGTCGAGCAAAATGGCGGGCACCGCTACCGCGCCGGAAAAAAAGAGGGCCGGAATAAATTCGCTGCTGATGTTTTCCTGCACGCGCACCTCCAAAGTCAGACGACGCTTTGTTTCCTTTTTATTATAGCAAAACGCCGGCCTGATTGCCAAGGGAGCGGGCGCATTTTTTTGAAACGACTTGACAAAGGCTGGAAATTTGCTAAAATAATATTGAGGGCGCTTAAAATGGATAGATACTATGTTCACCACCTGAAAATGGCCGATTGCCATGATGATTCCTATATTACGTCGCTGGCGATAGTAAAATATTTGAATAAAACGAAAAAATTAACTTTTAACCGCGAGGTAACTTTTCTGGCGGGAGAAAACGGTGCCGGAAAATCGACATTGATCGAGGCGATCGCGGTCTGCGCCGGATACAACGCGGAAGGCGGCTCGAAAAACTTCAATTTTTCCACCAGCCAAACAGTATCAAATTTACATCAATATATCACCATCGCGAAACAGGCGCATGAAAAGGACGGGTTTTTCCTGCGCGCCGAAAGTTTTTATAACGTCGCCACGCAAGTGGACGATTTGGGCGTCAATCTGGCGGGATATGGCGGGAAATCACTGCATGCGCAATCTCATGGCGAAAGTTTTTTAGCACTCGTCCAAAACCGTTTCCGGGGAAACGGCCTGTATATATTTGACGAGCCGGAATCGGGATTATCCCCCCTGCGGCAGCTCGCGCTGCTCGCGGAGATAAACAGGCTGGCCCGCGATAACTCGCAGTTTATTATCGCCACGCACTCTCCGATTTTGCTCGCTTATCCCGGCGCCGTTATATATCAGATAACGGAGGACGGCCTGGAAGTCGCCGCCTATGAGGATTGCGAGCATTATCAGCTCACAAGACAATTTCTGGAAAACCGCGAAGGTTTTATGAAGGGTTTAGGGATTAAGGTTTAATGAAAGATTAAATAATCACAAACATTCCCAAATTATCATGGCAGTGATATACTGTAGAAGGTGGAAATCGCAATGTCACGCGTATACGTGAAAACAGTAACATACAATCTTCAAATTTACAACTTGAAAACGCCGGCGTAACATGCGCGGTCTCATTGCCGGCGCGGTTTTGCCTGAAGTTCTAATTAAAAATCATTTTTAGGAGGATAATCTATGCGGATCGTGGTATGCGTCAAACAAGTGCCGGATACGACCGAAGTGAAGATCGATCCGGTCAAGAACACTTTGATTCGGGACGGGGTGCCCAGCATCGTTAATCCCTTCGACGAATGCGCCGTCGAAGCCGCTTTGCGCTTCCGGGAGGAACACGGCGGCCGGGTGACGGCGCTGAGCATGGGCCCGCCTCAGGCGGAGACGGCTCTGCGCAAATGTCTGGCCATGGGCGCCGACGCGGCCGTATTGATCAGCGACCGGGCTTTTGCCGGCGCGGATACGCTTGCCACTTCCTTCGCTTTGGCCCGGGCCGTCCAGAAAATCGGCGCCGATCTCATCTTTTGCGGCAAAATGGCTATCGACGGAGACACGGCGCAGGTCGGGCCGGGCATCGCCGAACATCTCTCGCTGACGCAGGTCACAAACGTGCAAAAAATCAAAGAAGCGCACGCGGATCATCTGCTCGTGGAGCGCGTCTGCGACGGCGGTTACGAACTGGTGCGCGCGAAAACGCCGGCGCTGCTGGCCGTGGAAAAGGCGGTCGGCGAGCCCCGCTATCCCAGCGTCCGGGGTTCCGTGCTGGCGCAGCAGGCGGAAATTACAAAATGGAGCGCCGCGGATATCGAAGCGCCGGAAGAAAAGATCGGCCTGAACGGCTCGCCCACTCAGGTGATGCAGATCTTCACCCCGGAAACCCAATTGCACAGCGAAATGCTGCAGGCCCCAAACGAGGACGCCCTGTGCGACATTCTGATCGATAAATTGCGGCAGGCGGAAATTCTGTAAAGATTTAAGGAGTTCATTAATGGAGGTCGAGACATGAGTTTGAAAATCCGGGCGGAATTGTGCGACGGCTGCGGCAATTGCTTGGAGCGGTGCCCGTTCGGCGCGCTGGAAATAAAGGGCGGTCTGGCCACGGTGCTGGAAACCTGTACAAGCTGCGGCGCCTGCGTGCGCGTGTGCCCCCACAAAGCCATCGAATTGATCCGCCAGCCGCGCAAGGCCGCGCCGGTCAAAATCCAGGATTACCGGGGAGTATGGGTCTTTATCGAGCAGCATGAAGGCCGGATCGATCAGGTTGCTCTGGAGCTGTTGAGCGAAGGCCGCAAACTGGCCGATGAGCGCGGGGCGGAACTGGCGGGCGTACTTCTGGGCAGCGGCGTGGAAGCGCTGACCGCCGAGTGTTTCGCCTATGGAGCGGACAAAGTTTATCTGGCGGACGCCCCCCTGTATGAGCACTACCGCACCGACGCTTACACGGATGTTCTCGTTCAGCTGATCCGGCGCTATAAGCCGGAGATCATTCTGTACGGCGCGACGAACAACGGACGGGATTTTGCCGCCCGCATCGCGGTTCGCGTCAACACCGGCCTGACGGCGGACTGCACGGGCCTGTCCATCGACCCGGAGACAGGGCTGCTGCGCCAGACGCGGCCGGCTTTCGGCGGCAACGTCATGGCGACGATCCTTTGTCCGAACCACCGCCCTCAGATGGCGACCGTGCGGCCCAAGGTGATGAAGACCGCGGCGCCGGATCCGGAGCGGAGCGGGGAGATCATCCGTTTCACCGGCCGCCTGAGCGAAGAACAGATCGGCACGCGCGTACTCGACATCGTGCGCGGCGCCGTATCGGGCGTGAATCTGCAGGACGCGGAGATCATCGTCTCCGGCGGACGCGGTCTCGGCGGACCGGAGCATTATCATCTGGTCGAGGAATTGGCGGATGAGCTGGGCGGCGTAGCCGGGGCTTCCCGCGCCGCGGTCGACGCCGGCTGGGTCCCGCAGTACCGTCAGGTCGGGCAGACCGGTAAAACAGTGGCGCCGCGCCTTTACATCGCCTGCGGTATTTCCGGCGCCATCCAGCATCTGGCCGGCATGAACACCTCCGAGATCATCGTCGCCGTCAACAACGACCCCGCCGCCCCGATCTTCAACATCGCTACCTTTGGTCTGGTCGGCGACCTGCATACCATCCTGCCGCTGCTCACGCGGAAGATCCGGGAGCTGAAACAAAGCGGCCCCGCGGAAAAGAAAGTAGGTGCTTGAATTGCTCATGCCACAGGGAATTATCTTTCTGCTTCTGGCCGCGCTGGCCGCAGGGTTTTTCATCCGGGCGCTGCGTCATAAATGGCGGATCCTCACGCTGGGCGCGCCGGAAAACCGCTTCGACCAACCCGGGCGGCGCCTGAAGAATTTCGCCGCCCTTATCCTGATGCAGGGCAAGATGGTGCGGGAGTTTTACGGCATTATTCATCTCTTTATCTTTTGGGGCTTCATCTTCATCTTGCTCGGCGAGATCCCCCTGCTCCTGGAAGGTATTTTTCCAAATTTTACCGTGCCGCTGCTCGGCGATAACCCATATTTTTACCTGATCAAAGACGTCCTCTCCTTGCTCGTGACCGTCGGGCTTTTCGTCGGGATCATCCGGCGCTGGGTCATGCGCCCCCGCCGCCTGTACCGCACCGCGGAAGCCGCTCTCGTCGTCGCGCTCGTACTGGCGGTCATTCTGAGCGACTGGCTGATCGGGGCGGCCAAACTGGCTCTGGCCGGCGGCGCGCTGCCCGCTTTCCGCCTGACTGTCGTCTATCCGCTGCTGGCGTCTCTGTTTGCCGGTCTCAGCCCGGACGGGATTGCCGTCTTCCAGTCGACGATGTGGTGGCTGCATGTACTCGTCTTCCTGGGTTTTTTCATCTACATCCCCAATTCCAAGCATCTGCATGTGCTGGCCGCGCCGCTGAACGGGTATTTCGCCTCGCTGACGCCGCCCGGCGCCCAGATCAAGCCGCTGGACCCGCTGGCGGCTGCCGGAAAAGAATACGGCGTGGGCCGCATCGAAAACTTCACCTGGAAACAGCTCATGGACAGTTTTGCCTGCGGGGAATGCGGGCGCTGCCTGGATAACTGCCCGGCCAATCTCAGCGGCAAGCCGCTCAACCCCAAACAGATGATCTGCCGCACCCTGAAAGAGCATCTGCTGGAAAAAGGAGAAGTCATGCGCCGGCATGACCTGAGTTCGACGGAAGGCCTCTCCCCGGAAAAACTCTCGGCTTTGCTGCGCGAAGATCCGGAAGCGGCGGTCCTCGGCAAAAGTCTGATTGGCGACGTTTTCAGCGAAGACGCCCTCTGGTCCTGCACGACTTGCGGCGCCTGCCAGGAGGTGTGCCCCGTCGCCAATGAGCATGTGGGCAAGATCATCGACATGCGCCGTTTCGCGGTGATGAACGAAGACCGCTACGCGCCGGAGCTGCGCCTCGCTTTCCGCAACGTGGAGAGCAAGTTCAACCCCTGGGGAGTCAGCTGGAGCGAACGGGCGGCCTGGGCCAAACAGCTGGACGTCCCGCTCTGGAAGGACGCCGAGGAACCGGAGTACCTGTTTTGGGTCGGCTGCGCCGGTTCTTTCGACAACAGCGCGAAGCAAATCAGCGAAGCGGTCGTCCGTCTGCTGCAGGCGGCCGGCGTGCGTTTCGCCATTCTGGGCCGGGAGGAAAAATGCTGCGGGGATTTCATCCGTCGGGCCGGCAATGAATACCTGTTCCGTCTCATGGCCCAGGAGAACGCGGCGCTGCTGAACCGATACGGCGTGCGTAAGATAGTGACGGCCTGCCCGCATTGCCTGAACACGCTGAAAAACGAATACCCGGATCTGGGCGGGCGCTTCGAGGTGATTCATCACACGCAGCTCATCTGGCAGCTGGTGCAAGAAGGGCGGCTCAAGCTGCGGCCGCCGGAGACTTCCGCGCCCGCGCGCCGGATCGCCGTCCACGACTCCTGTTACCTGGGGCGCTATCAGAATGAGTACGAGGCGCCGCGCGCTTTGTTTCGCATGGTCCCCGGCGTGGAAATCTGCGAGATGGAGCGCCGGAAAGACCGGAGTTTTTGCTGCGGCGCCGGCGGGGCCCGCATGTGGCTGGAGGAGCATCTGGGCGAGCGTATCAACCTCATGCGCGTCCGGCAGGCGCTGGAGACGGAGCCTGCGGCTATCGGCGTGAACTGCCCCTATTGCCTGACGATGATGGAGGACGGCCTCAAGGATCTGGCCCCCGACCGGGGCGTCGAGGTGGTGGATCCGGCCGTGCTGCTCGCTCAGCTGCTGTAACCGGCTGCGGTTTTGAAAATTGATACAGTTCAGAGGCGGTCCCTCCCCCGCCGTCATTCCGGCTTTATGCCGGAATCCATCCCTTTAATTCAAAGCGTCGTAATCTTTTTCTTTGGTGCGGATGCGCATCACCCCGCGCAAGTCGTAGCTGAAAATTTTTCCGTCGCCGATATTGCCGGTGAAAGCGGAGGATTGAATGGCGGCGATGGTTTTTTCCTCCCACTCTTCCGATGAGACGACGATTTCAAATTTGATTTTTGGCAGCATCGTAATGTCCACTTCCGAGCCCCGCACGATTTCTTTGTAGCCTTTCTGCATACCGCAGCCCATGACCTGGGAAACCGTGATGCCGTTCACCTCGATCGCGTTCAGCGCTTCCTTGACATCCTCCAGTTTTTCCTCGCGCACTATCGCTTCGATTTTTATCATTTTTCCGTACCTCCGTCCGGTATTTAGTCCAACCCGTTAAAAGACGGGTAAGCCGATTCTCCGTGTTGCGACATGTCCAGCCCGATCAGCTCGTCGCGCTTGCTGACGCGCAAGGCGCCGAACATCCGCGTGACAGCGGCGCAAAGCAGCGTGCCGGCCGCGGCCAGCAAAATCGTGATCACGATGGCCAGCGCCTGACGGCCCAATTGGGACGGGTTGGCGAAAAACAGCCCGTTCGTGCCGCCGATCGCCGCGTCGGCAAAGAGTCCCGTCATCAGCCCCCCGAAAATCCCGCCGATGCCGTGGCAGCCGAAAGCGTCCAAGGCGTCGTCTATCTTCAGCGTTTTTTTCACGACGGTGATGCCGCCGTAGCAAACGGGGGAAACCAGGAAACCGATGAGCAGCGCGGCCCAGATCGGCACGAAACCGGCCCCGGGCGTGATGCCGACCAGTCCGGCCACTACGCCGGTGCAGGCGCCGATCAGCGTTGTTTTACCTTGACGGATCAGGTCGATCAGCATCCAGGAGAGCAGGCCCGCCGCCGCGGAAACCGCCGTCGTCATGAAAGCGTGTCCCGCCTGCTCGTTGGCCGCGAGAGCGCTGCCGGCGTTAAATCCGAACCAGCCGAACCAAAGCAGCGCCATGCCGAGCATAACAAACGGAATATTGTGAATTCGATAGGAAACGCGGTCGTAACTCTGCCGCCGGCCCAATATCAGGCAAAGGACGAGACCGCTCACGCCGGAACTGATATGGACAACGTTGCCGCCGGCAAAATCCAACGACTGCAGCCAGCCGGCGCCCAGCAGCCCCCCTTCCCCCCAAACCATATGGGCCAGCGGATAATAGACGACGATCGACCAGAGCCCGATGAAAATAAAGAGCGATCTGAAATTCATGCGTCCCGCCGCGGAACCGGTGAGGATAGCCGGGGTGATGAGCGCGAACATCATCTGGAACGCGGCGAAAACGAAGATGGGAATAGACCCGCCCTCCGCCTCCGGGTCGAGCAGATCGTTCATGGTGTAGCCGCTCATGGCGACGTGCTCAAAAGAACCGATGACGCCGCCCGTGTCGCCGCCGAAGGCCATCGTGTAGCCGAGCAGGAACCATAACACGATCCCCAGACCTGTGATGAAAATAGAGGCCATCATGTTATTGACCACGTTTTTGCGCCGGCCCAGCCCTCCGTAAAAGAAGCCCAGGCCGGGCGTCATGATGAATACCAGCGCGGCCGCCATGATGATGAAACCGGTGTCTCCCGTGTTTACCATGATTTTCACTGTCCTTTCCGGAAAATATTAAAAGACGCGCCCACCTTACCTCAAGATAAGGTTTGCACGTCTTCGTATTTCCAAGTATACCAGTGCCGCGCGGTCGTTGTCAATAGGCATGGAAAAAAAAGTGCGGCGGACGGACGACGGACGAGTTTTAGAGACGTTCTCCCGTCATGATCTCGGTGTAAATGCCGGTGATAACCGGGAAAGCGGTCTCCAGCCCAAAGAGCTTAGCCCGCTCTCTGGCCCCCGCGCCTAATTCGGCCCGCCGCGCCCCGTCCGCCGCCAGTTCGGCGACACGGGCGGCCAGCGCCGCTGTGTCGCCGGGCGGAAAAAGTTCGCCCGTCACCCCCGGCACGACAAGCTCCCGGTGTCCGCGCGCGTCGGAGGCCAGAGCGGGCAGTCCCGTCGACATCGCTTCCGTCAGGTGAAAAGGCAGCCCTTCGCTCAAACTGGTGGAGATGACGATATCCGCCGCCCGGTAATACGGGCGGATATCCCGCACATGCCCCGGAAAAACCACCCGGTCCCCCACTCCCGCCCCCTGGGCCTCCGCCCGGCAGGCGGCTGTCTCAGAGCCTTCGCCGGGGAGATACAGCCGCCAGACGAGCGCCGGGCGCTCCCGCCGCAGGAGCGCCAGCGCCCGCACTGCCTGGCGCTGGTTTTTCCGCGGTGAAAATTCCGCCGCGTAAACCAGCGCCAGGTCTGCCGGGCGGAGGCCCAGAGCTGCCCGCTCCCGCTCCCGCTCCGCGGCGGAGGTGGCCGGGAAACGCGCCAGATCCACGCCCATACCGGGGATCTGGCGCGTTTCCCGGCCCAGACGCCGCGCCGCCGCGTAATTGTAATCGTCCCCGTTCATCAACAGGAGCCAATCAGTGCGGCGCGCCGTCACTCGCTCCGCCGCCCGCAGCAGCCGATCCCGGAAATCCGGGCGGGCGCCGGAGCGAGCCTCCGCCGCGAATAAATACCCGTGGACTGTATTCATCACTTTGAGCCGCCCCAGTCCCGGTCCCATCGCCGCCAGACGCAGGAAAAAAGCTGCCAGCGAAGTATGCGCGCTCAAAAGGGCGTATTTTTCCCGGCGGAGCAATCGATAAAACCATAACACGCCGCGCCAGTTGCTCAGGGAAGTCATACTTTTTTCCAGCGGCGCCGCCCACACGGCGTCGGCCGCGCCCGCCGGCAGATCTGTCGCCGGTCCGCCCGCCGCGGCATGGACGATAAAGCCGCGCTCGCGTAAAAAAGCGAGATAGGGCAGATGAAACTGGGCCAAATGGCGGAAAGTCGAGGCGGCGTATAATATTTTCGTTTTGCCGGTCGTCATAAGCTTTGCCGGGAATACAGCCCCAGCCTTCTCATTATATTACTTCCGCCGCTTTCGGAGCGGTGGGATCTCCGCCTGCGCGCCGGAATTTGTTTCCGTTCTCTAATCATATTCTATTCCCGCTTTCAGCGTCATTGTACCACAAAAATATTGGAAAATCCATGTTTCTTTGTTACATTACACGGACGCCCTGCAACTTTTTCGCACACCCGGCATATTGTAGTTGCGTTCCGTTCCCGGATATAATATAATTATTTTATCTAAGGAAGCTCTAAGGGTTTTCATCGCGGTCGAAACATGGAGGGTAATTATGCCGTTAGTGTCGGGCCAATGCTCGCGGTGCGGCGCGATTGGCCAAGTGGACTCCGGGAAGGAAGCATATGTTTGCGCGAACTGCGGCGAGCCGGTCAGCACGGAGAGGGCCGTTCGCCTGTATGAGGCGCGGACGGAAGAAAGCGCCGCGCCGGTGGAGATAGCGGAATATGACCGGCGCAAGTTTCGCGTGGAAAACGGCGTTCTTATCAAGTATTTTGGCGGCGATCACAAGGCGGAAGTGCCTTTCGGCGTGACAGGCGTCGGCGAGGAAGCTTTCAGCGACTGCCAGATACTGCTGGAAGTGGTTTTGCCGCCCACCGTCCTGGAAATCGGGGCGAAAGCCTTTTCCAATTGCGCTAACCTCGCCAGCGTCCTGATAGCGGAGGGGACGCGCGTCGTCGGGCCCTGGGCCTTTTTTGGCTGCATCAGTCTCACGGAAGTCGCGCTGCCTGAAAGCGTCGCCACCATAGAACCGTGGGCCTTTTACGGGTGTACGAGTTTGCGGAAAGTGCATCTGCCCTCTACCCTCACAGTGTTAAAAGAAAAATCTTTTTCCGGCTGTAACGGCTTAAAAACCATTGATTTGCCGGCCGCGCTGCTGGAAATCGGCGATTGGGCGTTTTTTGGCTGCCGCGGTCTGGAAGCGCTGACCATCCCCCCCGGCGTGCATACGATCGGCGCTTGGGCGTTTTTTGGCTGTCTCAGCCTCACCGGCGTCGTCATTCCCGGCAGCGTTACGACGATCAAGGAATCGGCTTTTCAGGATTGTATGGAGTTAGCCGCGCTGACCCTGCCCGCCGATTTGACCGTGCAGACCGATGAAAACAAAAACCGGGTCAGCGTGGTAAAATTCGCTTTTAAGGGCTGCAGCAATTTGGCTCTGGTGACCGTCGCTCCCGGGGCGGCGGAACTGCCCGCTTACGCTTTTTATGAATGCACGGCTTTAAGAACGATTGAATTGCCGGCCGGTCTTAAAAAAATAGGCCGGTTCGCTTTCCAGGGCTGTTCGTCCCTGCGGCGCCTTGACCTGCCGCCGGGCCTTGAGGAAATCGAATCTTTCGCTTTTGCCGGCTGTTCGTCGGTAATGTCTTTGACGCTGCCCGAGGGGATAGCCGGCATAGCGGACAGCACTTTCGCCGGCTGCCAGTCGCTGAAAAACATCGATTTGCCCGCTTCGCTCCGGACTGTCGGCGCCGACGCCTTTTCCGGCTGCGTCAAACTGAATGATATCCTGCTGCCGCGGGAAATGACCGGGATCGGCCCCAGGGCTTTCGCGAGCTGCGCCGCTCTGACCGGCTTCAGTTTAGGGCCGGCGCTGCGAGAGATCGGCGAAAGAGCCTTTGAGGGCTGTATTTCTTTGAATACCGTGGCCATGCCGGAGGAAACGCGGCAAAACGCCGAATTGATGGAAAAAGTGTTTCGCGGCACGCCGTTTTTCCGCGAGTATACAAGCGAGATGGCGCGTTCCCAGTGGCGCAAGCAGGGACGCTGCGCGCATTGCGGTGGTCAGTTGGCATTTTTTGGTAAAACTTGTAAGCAGTGCGGAAGAAAGAACTGAAACTAAATGCGGAATTTGCTGATAATATTTTTCGCCGTGGTCGCCATGGCGGTGGTTTATGTGTTCCAACTGCGCGAGGCTTGGCTGACGCGTGACCTGACTTACGAGAGCGCGCGCGAGGGCTATGTGAGTCATGACGAGATCCTGCCGGCTGTGTTTGCCCGCTCGGAGATCCTGATCTACGCGGCTGACGCCGGCACGGTTTCTTTTATTGTTCCCGACGGGAAAAGAGCGCAAAAAGGAGAAACAGTCGCCCGGGTCGACGGGAGAGAGACTCGATATTTGACGGCGCCCGCCGCCGGTCTTGTCTGCGCCCGGACGGACGGGCTGGAAGAGATCCTCACTCCGGCGGCTCTGCTGGAAGCTGATCTGGCGGAACTGTTCGCCAGATGCGGAGGAGCGGAGGAAGCGGCGTTTAAGGGAAACCCGGCGGGCACGCCCGCGGCGGCTGAGGAGGACACCCCGCCGGCGGAAGAGCGGAGTTTTGTGCAGACGGGCAGGGCGGCGGGAAAAATAATCAATAATTTGCAGCCGGTCTGGGCTTATATCGCCGCGGGAAACACGCAGGGCGTCCTCAAAGGGGACCGGCTTTTCATAAACGTGGACGGGACGGTCCGCGCCTGCACGGTGGAGCGCGTGGGCGCGCCGGGGCTCGGTTTGGTGGTTTCTTTTCCGCAGTATATAAATTCCGTGACGAACACGCGCGTCAAAGAGGTGGGCTGGCGCAAAGAGACGCCGACGCACGGCGTGGTCGTCCCGGCGGCGGCTTTGTTCGCTCAGGGCGAGGAAGTCGGAGTTTACGCGATCGAAAGCGGCATCATCAATTTTCGCCGCGTCAAGATACTGGATCGGAACGAGTCGTTCGCCAGCGTGGACAATCTGCAGTCCGGCTACACCGTGGTGACAAATCCGCGGGACGGGCTGCAGGGGGTGTCGGCGGCCAGTTATTGAGAATATGGCTATAGATTTTATTATGACGGAATCTGTCGGAGATTGATTTTTATTGCGGAGAGAATGAAAATTGTGGAAAACAAAGATATAAAAGAAGGATTTTTTCAATGCGCGTAGAAGAAATGTGGGATAAGGCTGATTTTAAGCCTTTGGAGGCGATATGGATATCAGTGGCAGATGGCGGACGATAAAAGAAAGGATCGCCTCGGCGGAAAAACGCGCCGGCCGCCCGACCGGTTCAGTAAGCCTGTTGGCCGTGACCAAGACTTTTGGGCCGGAAGAAGTTTTAGCCGCCTATAAGGCCGGGCAGCGGGATTTTGGTGAAAACCGCGTGCAGGAATGGCAAGGCAAAGCGCCTTTTTTGCCGGAAGATTGCCGCTGGCATATAATAGGCCGTCTGCAGACCAACAAAGTCAAATATCTTGACGAGCGCGTCCGCCTTATTCATTCGCTTGACCGTTTTCCGTTACTGCAGGCCTTGCAGACCGCCGGAGAAAAAAAAGGCCTGATCTGGCCGGCGCTCCTCGAGGTGAACATTGCCGGCGACGAGGCCAAAGCCGGACTGGCGCCGGAAGAAGTCGGCGATTTTCTGACGGCCGCGGCGGATCATTCCGCGGTGGATATCAGGGGATTTATGACCATCGGGCCTTTTGCCGCGCCTGAGGCGGAGATGAGAGAGGTGTTCCGCCGTTTGCGTCTCCTGCGGGATGAGACGCGGGCGCGGGGGATCCCGGGCGCGGCGGGGCTCGACGCCCTGTCGATGGGCATGAGCCGGGATTTTGAGACGGCGGTGGAAGAAGGAGCGACAATAGTAAGAGTGGGCAGTCTCTTGTTTGGGGAGAGGCGACAGGACGACAGGGAGGAAGCGTGAATGAGCAGATTAACGGATTGGTTTCTCGGCGTTAGCGACGACAGTGAAGACGACGATGAAGAAATCGTGGAACGGGAAGAAGATGAAAGGAAGTCCCGCCGGCGCGGCAAGGCCGAACCGGAACCGGCGGCGGTAAAGGAAACCGAAGCGGGGGGAGGCTTTTTTGGCGGTAACCCGTTTCAAAACGCGGCAGCCGGGAAAAAACAGGCTTCGGTGGTAAATGTGTTTGCCCAAAAGCAGTATAAAGTTATCGTTTTTAAACCATGCCAGTTCAGCGAGGCGGAGAGCATTGCCCGGCATCTGAAAGAGCGGAATTCCGTCATCATCAACCTGGAAAAAACCGATGGGGATCTGTGGCAGCGGATCATTGACTTTATCAGCGGCACCACTTTCGCGCTGGAAGGCAAAATGCAAAAAATAGGCGAGGGCATCTTCATGTTTGTTCCCAGCAATGTGGACATCAATGATGAACTCAGCATTTATTCGGAACGGGAAATGCCCTGGCAAATAAACCGTTAACCGACGCCGCTTTCAGAACGCAAGCAGTAAACACATCAGCACATGATGCGTTTATTTGCGTTGTTAAGACGCTTTCAAAGGAGGGTTGATTCTGATATTATTGATACAATTGGTGCATTGGTTTTTTGAACTGCTCATTTTGCTGATTTTTGCCCGGTTCATCGTTTCCTGGCTGCCGGTTGACCCGCATCACCAATTGGTCGGGCTCCTGCGCCAGGTCACGGATCCGCTTCTCAGACCTTTTAGCTTTGCCCGGACCGGTATGCTTGATTTTTCCCCGCTGCTGGCGATAATATTGCTGCAGCTCGCGGACAGGATCGTTGTCACCGGACTCGTCCGCCTGTTTCATTAGAGGAGAGCGTCTCTGAAAACGCGCAGAAAGGATTGATCATAACCTTGGATTACCGCGATACTTTGAATCTGCCGCGGACCGATTTTCCGATGCGCGGCAATCTCGCCGAGCGGGAACCGGAAATACTGCGCCATTGGGAAGAAATGGATATTTATGCCCGTGTGCGAGCGGCGCGGGAAGGACGCCCGAAATTTGTGCTGCATGACGGGCCTCCCTACGCCAACGGCGGCATCCATCTCGGGCACGCCCTGAATAAGGTGCTGAAGGATATCATCGTCCGCTATAAGACGATGGCCGGGTTCGACGCCCCTTATGTGCCGGGTTGGGATACCCACGGCCTGCCGATCGAACAGCAGGTGCTCAAGACTTTGGGCGTGAGCAGACACAGTGTTTCCGTTCTGGATTTTCGCCGGCTTTGCCGGCAGTACGCGGAAAAATATGTGGAGATCCAGCGCGATGAATTCAAACGTCTCGGGGTGCGCGGCGACTGGGATCATCCTTACCTCACGCTGCGCGGCGCTTACGAGGCGCGGCAGATAGAAGTTTTCGGCGAAATGGCAAAAAAAGGTTATATTTACAAGGGATTGAAATCCGTGCATTGGTGTCCGTCCTGCGAAACAGCTTTGGCCGAAGCGGAAATCGACTACGCCGACACCAAGTCGTCGGCTATTTTCGTAAAATTTCCTCTAAGGGACGGTTTGGGGCGCATAGAGCCGGAGGGCGCTTCTTTTGTCATCTGGACGACGACGCCTTGGACGATCCCGGCCAATATGGCCGTGGCCGTCAATCCGGAATTTGTGTACGCCGTCGTCAGCGACGGGGCTGAGCGCTATATCGTAGCCAAGGAGTTCGTCCCCTCTCTTTCCGCGCAATGGGAGCGGCGGCTCTTACCGGAGGCGGAATTCAAAGGCGAGGAACTGGAGGGGATGATTTGCCGTCATCCGCTGGAAGGGCGCGATTCTCCCATCGTGCTTGGCGAACACGTCACTTTGGAGCAAGGGACCGGCTGTGTGCATACGGCGCCGGGACACGGCGAGGAAGATTTTGCCGTCGGCGCGCGTTACGGCTTGCCGGTGCTGTGTCCGGTGGACCATCGGGGCAGATTCACCGAGGAAGCGGGAGCCTACGCCGGGCTGGGGGTTTTCCAAGCGGACGAGCGCGTGATCGCCGATTTGCGGCAGGCCGGCGCGCTGATCAAAGCGGAAAAGATCACCCACAGTTATCCGCATTGCTGGCGCTGTAAAAACAAGACCATTTTCCGGGCGACGGAGCAATGGTTCGCTTCGATAGACGGCTTCCGCTCCCCCGCTCTCGCCGCTATTGACGGCGTGCGCTGGATCCCGGCCTGGGGGCGGGACCGGATCTATAATATGGTAAGCGACCGGGGCGACTGGTGTATTTCCCGGCAGCGGACCTGGGGCGTGCCTATCCCTATTTATTACTGTGAAAACTGCGGCCGCCAGCATATCAACGACGCGACGATCGCCCGTCTGGGGGCTGTATTTGAGGCCGAGGGTTCGGACGCCTGGTTTGAGCGGCCGGCGGCCGAATTGCTGCCGCCAGGTTACGTCTGCGATTGCGGCGGCGGCGAGTTTCGCAAGGAGACGGACATAATGGACGTCTGGTTTGATTCCGGCACGAGCCACGCGGCGGTGTTGCGCGAGCGGCCGGAATTGACTTTTCCCGCCGATATGTATCTGGAAGGTTCGGATCAGCATCGCGGCTGGTTTAATTCCTCGCTGAGCACTTCGGTGGCCGTTTATGGCGAAGCGCCTTACCGCGCGGTTCTGACGCACGGATTCCTCATAGATGAAAAAGGCCGCAAAATGAGCAAATCGGCCGGCAACGGCGTCGACCCGCAGGACGTCGTCGCCCAAAAAGGCGCGGATATCCTGCGGCTGTGGGTTTCTTCCGCCGATTACCGCGGCGACGTGGCCGTGTCGGCTAAGATCATGAACCAAATGACGGAATCCTACCGCAAGATCCGCAATACTTTGCGTTTCATGCTCGGCAATCTCCACGATTTCCGGCCCGCATCCGGCGCCGTGCCCTATGAAAGCCTGCAGGAGATCGACCACTGGATCTTGCACCGGCTGGACGAACTCATCCGCCGTGTGCGCAAAGCCTATGACGATTATGAATTTCATGTGCTTTACCACGCGGTAAATAATTTCTGCGCGGTGGAACTAAGCGCCATATATCTTGACATCGTCAAAGACCGCGCCTATGTGGAAGCGCAAAATTCACTCTCGCGCCGCGGCGTTCAGACGGTCATGCGTGAGATCCTTCGTTCCGTCGTCCTGCTGCTCGCGCCCGTGTTGGTTTTTACCGCCGATGAGATATGGGCGCATTTGACCGGCGAAGACGGCGCGCGAGTGCAAACGGAAGACATGCCTTCGGCCCGGGACGAGTGGCGGCGGCCGGAGTTGGGCGCCAAGTGGGATAAAATCCTGGTCTGGCGCGGCGATGTGACCAGAGCGCTGGAAAAAGCGCGCCAGGAAAAGATCATCAGTCATTCGCTGACCGCCCGCGTGGATGTCTATCCGGACGCGGAGACTCTCGCGCTTTTGCGCCTGACCCCGAATCCGGCGGAAATAGTCATCGTTTCACGTCTGGAGACGCACGAGGCGCATGAGGCCGCTCCGCCCGGCGCCGTGGCGGGCGAAGCTCGGCCGGAGATGAAAATACTTGTGCGCCCGGCTGACGGGCAAAAATGCGAACGCTGCTGGATGTACAGTGAGGAAACCGGCGGCGATCCGGATTATCCGGATCTTTGCCCGCGCTGCGCCGCGATCATAAAGGAGTAGGTCTATGCTGGTCCTGGCTTCCGCGTCGCCGCGCCGCCGCTTTTTGCTGACGGAATGGGGCTATGATTTCACGGTGGTGGATCCGGCCGCTGACGAAAGCTGGCCGCCGGGCGCCGGGCCGGAAGCGGGAGCGGGGATCCTCGCGGAGCGCAAAGCCGCCGCCGGCCGCCGCCTGTGGCAAAAGCAGGGCGGCGCGTCCGGGGACGTGATCCTCGGCGCGGACACCGTCGTCGAGCTGGGCGGGCATATTTACGGCAAACCGGCGGACGAAGCGGATGCGGAGCGGATGCTGACGGAATTAAGCGGGCGGACGCATAAAGTCGTGACCGGGTTTGCGATCATATGCGCGGACGGCGACGCGACTCGCGTCGTCAAAGATACTGTGACCTCGATGGTGCGGTTTCACAAACTGACGGCCGCCCAGATCCGCGCCTATGTCGCGGGCGGCGAGCCGTTGGATAAGGCCGGCGCCTACGCCTGTCAGGGAGAAGGGCGCAAGTTTGTGCAGCGGATCGACGGTTCGGAAGAAAATGTCATCGGTTTGCCGATGGAGACTCTGTGTTCTTCTTTGTTCGCCTGCGGCATATCTCCCGCCGCCGGAGAGCCGTCTGTCAGGGAACCCGCCGCCGGCGTCAAAGAACTCTCCGCTTCGCCGGCGCCGGCGCCCGCTCCGGCCCGGCCGCCCAAGGCGCGAAAAGCTGAGACCGGCGGGCCGAAGCGAACGAACCGTGTCACGGATATGCCGGCGGAAATCAAACCGCGGGAACGCGCCGTCCGTTTCGGCATCGGAGCTCTCTCGAACGGAGAGCTGCTCGCCCTCCTGCTGCGGGTGGGGACACCAGGCGAAAACGTCCTCCGGCTGGCGGAACATATCCTGACGGAGACCGGCGGCTTGCGCAAATTGGTGAAAATCACTCTGCCGGAGCTGACCAAAATGCGCGGCGTCGGCCAGACTAAGGCGCTGGCGTTGCTCGCGGCTTTTGAATTGAACCGGCGAGCCGCGGAAGACACAGACGACCCAGACAGAGTCGTCACCAAGCCGGAGGACGCGGTCGGGCTGCTTGACGACATGCGCAGTCTGGACAGGGAGCATTTTCGCGTCATTTTTCTGAACACCAAAAACAAAGTGCTGGGCAGCGAGTTGATATCGGTCGGCTCTTTGAACTCGTCGATCGTTCACCCGCGGGAATGTTTTAAAGGAGCGCTGCGTTACGGCGCAAATGCCGTGATCCTCGCCCACAATCACCCGAGCGGCGACCCGACTCCCAGCCGGCAGGACCTCGCGCTGACGCAGCGCCTTGTCGACAGCGGCAAGATATTGGGGATAGAAGTGCTTGACCATATCATCGTCGGTAAGAAAAATTTTATCAGCTTGAAGGAAAGCGGCGACATGAAGTGAAATATTACGCTTGACGGCATTAATGCCAGATGATGTGATCAATCAGCGCTTCCTCAGCGGAAGGATGAACGAAAAAATGTTTATGACAAGGGATTTGGGTATTGACTTGGGCACGGCGAACACGCTCGTGCACATGAAAGGCAGAGGCATCGTCGTCCGTGAGCCTTCAGTCGTGGCGATGGATATAGAACGTAAAGAACCGCTGGCTGTGGGCGCGCACGCCAAAGAGATGATAGGGCGCACGCCGAGCAATATCGTGGCCATCCGCCCTCTGAAAGACGGAGTCATCTCCGATTTCAACATCACGCAGAAGATGCTGAAATATTTTATCAGCAGAGCCATGGGCTCCAGGATCCAGTTCGCGCGGCCGCGGGTCGTCATTTGCGTTCCTTCCGGCGTGACGGCCGTAGAGGAAAGAGCGGTCAAAGAAGCGGCTGTAGCCGCCGGCGCCCGCGACCCCATTATCATGGAGGAGCCGATGGCGGCGGCGATCGGGGCGGGGATGCCGGTCAACGAACCCACGGGCAATATGATAGTCGATATCGGCGGCGGCACTACGGAAGTCGGCGTCATTTCCATGGGCGGCATAGTCACGGCCTGCTCGATCCGCACCGCCGGAGATGAGATGGACGAAGCGATCATCGCTTATGTGAAAAAAATGTATAATCTCTTTGTCGGATACCAGTCCGCCGAAGAAATCAAGCACCGGATCGGTTCGGCTTTCGACCCGCCCCGCGGCGCCACTTATGATATTAAGGGGCGGGATCTCCTGACCGGGCTGCCCAAAACAGTGACCATCACATCGGAAGAAATTCGCGACGCGCTTTCCGAGCCGGTGACGGAGATCGTGGAGGCGGTCAAGTCCTGTCTGGAAAAGACGCCGCCGGAGCTGGCGGCGGATATTATCGACCGGGGCGTCATCATGGCCGGCGGCGGTTCCCTTTTGCAAAACCTCGACCGCCTGCTTATGAATGAAACCGGCATCCCCGTGCATATAGCGGAGGATCCGCTCTCCTGCGTCGCGCTCGGCGCCGGCAAAGTGTTGGATAATGAGGAAATCATGAGAAATCTGGCTGAACTGCAGAAAAATTGACCGTCGGAGGGCGCAAAGATGAAAAAACGGATAAGTCCGCTGGTTTGGGCTGTCATCATCTTTGCCGCGTTCTTTGTCATATTGACCGCCATTCGCCTGAGCGGCGCCGGGGCCGGGCTGCCCAACCCGGTGGGGGGCGCGCTCCGGGCGGCGCTGGCGCCGGCGGAACGGCTGATCTGGATCTGCGGCGAGGGTTTGAAGAATAATTTTCAGGCCTTGTGGCGCTTCCGGGAAGTGCAGGCGGAAAACGAATCGCTGCGCGAACAGGTGGAAACGCTGACGGATGAAAATCTTCGTCTCAAAGAAGACGTGCTGGCCGCTTTGCGTTACAGCGACTGGCAAGAAGTATTTGAGAACCCGGTGCTGGCCGATTATGAAAAAATCGGCGCTCAGGTCGTCATGCGCAATCCCGTCACATGGTACCGTATGCTCACGCTGAACAGGGGTTCTTCCGACCGCGTCGGCGTGAATGACGCGGTGGTCGGGCGGTTGGGGCTTGTAGGCAAGGTCGTGGCCGTCACGCCTACGACGGCGGATGTGATGCTGCTGACCGACGGAGACGGGCAGGTGGCCGCTCTGACGCGGGATAAAAACGGGACGGCTGTTTTTGGGGTGGTGCGCGGCGATTATCAGCAAGGCAGTATCTTTAATATGGAAAGCGCTCTGGAGATGGAATTCCGCCGGGAAGAACCGGTCGAGACCGGCGAGGTGGTCTACACTTCCGGCCTGGGGGGGATCTACCCTCCGGGGCTGCCGATAGGCGTCGTCACGGACATCCAGATGGGCGGCGCCGGCATGCTTCAGGTGGCTGTGATCGAGCCGCTGGCTGATTTTGCCGCGCTGGAGGAAGTGATCATCATCAAACCGGCGGCCAACTGATGTTAAGATATGTATGGATGTTTCTCATATGGTGCGTCTGCCTTATCCTCACGGGCACCGTGTTTGAAATGTTCGCCTGGGGCGCGGTCAAGCCGGATCTAGTCATGTTATGGGCGATCTACGTCGCCTTGCACCACACGCCGGCCCGGGGCGCGGCCTGCGGTTTTGTCTCCGGTCTGCTGTTTGATTTCTATCTCGGACGTTATTTTGGCGTTTACGCCGTCGTCTTGCCGCTCATATCCTTGTTAAGCGGCATTTTGCAGAAAAAATGGTACCGCGAAAACATCCCGCTCACCATAGTCCTGGTGTTCCTGCTCACCTGTATCGGCCAGAGCGCGGTCGCGGCTCTGAATCTGGCGGGCGGCGCCGCTCTCTATCTGCGCGATGTTCTGCCGCTTATAGCGGGGATCGCTTTTTATAACGCCCTGCTGACCCCGCTGACCTATCCCTGGCTGCACAAGGCTTTCACGCTCGGTTTTCTGCGGCGGAAGCTGAAATGGGAAGAAGAACGCTAAAACGTGGAATGGTGGTAAACATGGAAAAACGGAACAGGCATAAGATCCAAACCCGTCTCTCCGTCCTAGGCGTCGTCGTCGTCCTCTGTTTTTTCGTGCTGGGCGCGAACCTCTGGCGGCTGCAGATCGCCGGCGCCGAATATTACGCGGAGATGGCCGAGGGCAATGTACTTAAAAATGTGAGCACCTCTCCGGTGCGCGGGGAGATCGTCGACGCCGGCGGCACGGTGCTGGCGCGCAGCGAGCCGGTTTTTGCCGTGACGCTGGATTGGACGGATCTGCGCGATCTCAATAAAAACCGGGAGGAAGTCGTCAGCCGCCTGGCCGGATATATCGAGCCCTACTGGCCTTACGCCAATCAATCGGTGGAGTTGATCACCGAGGACATTTTGGTCATGATCCAAAACCAGCAGCGGCAGAATTATCAGTCCGCCGTTATTTTGGAAAATATTCCCTCGGAATTGCGCGCCGTTCTGGCCGAACACAGCAACGAACTGCCGGGCGTAAACGTGACGGCGCTGCCGGAAAGGGTTTATCCCCAAGGCACGCGTCTTGGTCAGGTCCTTGGCTATGTGCGGGAGATCAGCGAGGAGGAAATGACGCAGTTCAACGCGGACGGCGATTTCGAATACCGGCCGGGAGATTTTGTCGGCAAGATGGGCGTGGAAAAAAGTTATGACGCGTGGCTGCGCGGCGAGCGCGGTCTGGAACGGGTCAGCATCGACGGGCAGGGGCGGCCCATCGACAAGGAAACTCTGATCGAGGCCAAACCCGGTTATACCGTGCAGCTCACGGTTGATCTTGAGTTGCAGAAAACGTTGGAAGACGCGCTGGACAAAGTTGTGTCCGAGATACAAAAAAAGAATCCCAAAGCGCAGGTCGGCGCGGCGGTCGTATTGGACGTCAAGACGGGCGGTATGTTGGCGATGGCTTCCCGCCCCTACATGGATCCGAACGAACTCATCGGCAATATTTCCGAGGAAACAGCGGAAAGATATTTTAACAGCGAAGAAGCGGCTTCCTTCAATCGGGCGCTGACGGGCCTGTACGCGCCGGGATCCACCTTTAAGATGCTGGTCGGCATGGCGGGCCTGGAAACCGGCGTGGTGACCGAAGATACTTATTTTAACGACGTGCTTTACTCTCTGGGCGGAGCGGGGATCATGGCCCAGGGCGTGCCGGAATGGGGCGGCAACAATTTCGGCCGCGTCAATATTTACAGCGCGCTGGCTCATTCTTCCAACATCTATTTTCAGATAGTCGGACGGCGCGTAGTGGAAAAGGAACCGGAGTTCATACGTAAGCTCTGCCTGGAATTTGGTCTCGGCGTCACGTCCGGCGTGGATCTGCCGGGGGAAGCGGAAGGGATCGCCCCCTCCCCTTCCTGGAAAAATGAGTATTTTAAACCATATTATGACAGGCAATATGAGGCGAATGTCAAAAGCATTGAGGAAAAATACGCCCTCCTTCTGCAAGAGACTGAGGGCGATCAGGCAAAACGGGATGTGGAGTACCAGCGCGCCGACGATTTGCGGCGGGCGCAGCAGCTGTATGAAAGCCAGATAGATTTTAATGTGAATTGGCGCCCGGCGGACAGTTTTTACAACGCTATCGGGCAAAGTTACAATTCTTACACCATTTTGCAATTAGCCAACTATGTGGCGGCAATCGTAAACGGCGGATATCATTATCGCCCGCATGTGGTGGACCGCGTTCTTGACCCTTTTAGCGGGGAAACGGTCTGGACTTTTGAGCCGGAAGTCCTGAACCAAGTCTCCGTCTCGCCGCGCGTCCTCGCGATCGTCAAAGAAGGGATGGCCGGAGTCACGCGGGCCGGAGGCACGGCCGGCAGCCTGTTCGCGGATACGCCGCAGTTTTCCGGCGGCGGGAAAACAGGCACGGCCCAGCAGGGCTCCAAGGACACGGCTTTTGGCAAAACCTATAACGGGATGTTCGTCGCTTTTGCTCCTTACGACGATCCGCAGATCGCTTTCGCCAGCGTCATTGAGTTTGGGGACAGCGGCGGCGGCACGTCCGGTCTCGTCGCCAAGGAAGTGTTCAAGCAGTATTTTGGCTGGTAGGCGTCTGCCGGGCCAATTATGAGGAGGACGTATGAGTAAGGAATTGGAACTGAAATACGGTTGCAATCCAAACCAGAAACCGGCGCGTATTTTCAGTCCGGAAGGCGAACTGCCGCTCACGGTGTTAAACGGCAATCCGGGTTATATCAATTTTTTGGACGCTTTGAACGGCTGGCAGCTGGCGCGGGAATTGAAGGCGGCGACAGGTCTGCCGGCGGCGGCCTCTTTTAAGCATGTCAGCCCGGCGGGCGCCGCGATCGGGCTGCCGCTGCCTCTTGATTTGCAAAAGAGCTGTTTTGTGGACGATCTGCCGCTCACCCCTCTGGCGGCGGCCTATGCCCGGGCCCGCGGCGCGGACCGCGTTTCCTCTTACGGAGATTTTATCGCCCTGTCGGACGACTGCGACCGGGCCACGGCGGCGCTGATCGCCAGGGAAGTTTCAGACGGCGTCATAGCGCCGGGTTACGAGCCGGAAGCGCTGGCTATCCTGAAAGGCAAGCGGCAGGGCCGTTACAATATCGTGCGGATCGACGCCGGTTACAAGCCGCCGGCCGTTGAGCGCAAAGAGGTGTTCGGCGTCGTTTTTGAGCAGGGGCGCAACGATATCGTCATCGACGGCAGCCTGCTGCGAAATTTTCCCACCCGGAAGAAAGAGCTGCCGGAAACGGCGCGGCGCGATCTGCTCGTGGCCCTCGTCACCCTCAAATACACTCAGTCCAACTCCGTTTGTTACGCGGCAGACGGTCAGGCGATCGGCGTGGGTGCCGGACAGCAGTCCCGCATCCATTGCACGCGGCTGGCCGGGGATAAAACGGATCTGTGGCAATTGCGCCGGCACCCCCGTGTGCTGGAACTGCCCTTTCGCCCGGACATCAGCCGGCCGGAGCGGGACAACCTGATCGACCTCTATCTTTCGGACGGGTTTGGGGAATTATTGGGCGGCGGCGCTTGGGACCGGGTTTTTACCCGGCGGCCGCAGCCGCTCTCCGCGGCGGAAAAAGATGATTGGCTGGCGGCGGCGGACGGCGTGTCTCTGGCGTCGGACGCGTTTTTCCCTTTCGGCGATAACATAGAGCGGGCGCGCCGGAGCGGCGTGCGCTATATAGCGCAGACGGGCGGCTCTATACGGGACGACCATGTGATAGAAGCTTGCGACCGTTTAGGCATAACGATGGCGCTCACCGGGGTCCGGCT
>JAISEW010000049.1 GCA_031263945.1 Gracilibacteraceae bacterium
TTGCGCAAAGTCGCTTCCAGGTTGCGCCGGATGTCAGATTGGGTATGCATGGCCCGGAGAGGCTGTTTCGTCGCTATTTTGACCCGCGCGCGCCGTCCGTCCGCCGCCAGCGCTTCGCCCAGAACGCTCTCGCTGTCTCCGTTATGGTAGCTGAAGGCCGTGTCAAAATAATTGACGCCGTGGTCCGCCGCGCAGCGGATCAATTCATAAGCTTTTTCCCTGTCCACCCGAGCCTGGGCGCTGCCGTCGTAGATCCGCGGCAGCCGCATACAGCCCAGCCCCAGGGCCGACACATCATAACCGAGTTTTCCATAAGCGCGGTATTGCATCATCCGCCACCTTTCGCTGACTGGTTACAGTTCACACCATCGATACTGTGAAACACTGACTGCTTGAAAACGAAGTGGATTTTCTTGGAGTATATCATATTACAGCCAAATATGATATACTAAATTATTATGGGCGTCATATAGAGCCGTTACTCTTTTATTTTGCCCTTTATTGTGGTAATATTAGCAAGGGGAGGTGAGAAAAAATATGTTTATTGAGGCGACGACGCCGGTGTTGATCGTGCTGGGCCTGATCCTTGTGGCTTTGGAGATATTCATCCTGCCGGGCGGTATCGCCGGTCTGATCGGCGTCGTCCTGATGATGGCCGGCTTGTTTTTCATGGCCGATACCGTCGCGCAAGGCATCCTGTATATGTGCATCCTGCTGCTGTTCATCGTGATCGTATTGCTCCTGGCGTGGAAAACGGGCAATTTGGGACGGTTATGGAACAGGATCTCCCTTGGGGCCAAGCAGGATAACCGGGACGGATATGTGGCCCCCAAGCAGGACTATGCCCGCTATCTGCACCGCACGGGCACGGCGCTGACTTTGCTCCGCCCGTCCGGAACAGCCGAGATCGAGGGAGAGCGCGTGGACGTCGTCTCACAGGGAGACTATATCCCGCAGGGCGCGCCTGTTAAAGTGATCGCTGTGGAAGGAACGCGCATTATCGTGCGCAGCGCCAACAATGACTGAGCTGTACGCTCAAATTAAAGGAGGTCAATAATATGCCGCTTACCGCTCCGGTGGTTTCTGTCGTGATCATTGGCATCGTCGTCCTTATTTTTTTAATGATCCTGTTCAGCTTCATCCCGGTGGGGCTCTGGATCTCGGCTATGGCCGCCGGGGTGAACGTGGGGATTTTCAACCTCGTCGGGATGCGCCTGCGGCGCGTCGTGCCGAGCCGCATCGTCAACCCGCTGATCAAAGCGCATAAAGCCGGGCTGAATCTCAACTCGTCGCAATTGGAAGCTCATTATCTGGCCGGCGGCAATGTGGACCGCGTGGTCAACGCCCTTATCGCCGCGGAACGGGCGGCGATCCCGCTGCCGTTCGAGCGGGCGGCGGCCATCGATCTGGCCGGGCGCGACGTGCTGCAGGCCGTGCAGATGTCCGTCAATCCCAAAGTCATTGAGACGCCCACAGTTTCCGCCGTGGCGGCCAACGGTATTGAACTTCGGGTCAAGGCGCGCGTCACGGTGCGGGCCAATATCGACCGTCTGGTCGGCGGCGCCGGGGAAGAAACGATCCTGGCCCGCGTCGGCGAGGGTATCGTCACCAGTATCGGCGGCTCCGAATCGCATAAGGACGTGCTGGAAAACCCGGATGTGATCTCCAAGGCGGTCCTGAACAAAGGACTGGATTCCGGCACGGCTTTCGAGATACTGTCCATCGATATCGCCGACGTCGATGTCGGCAAGAACATCGGCGCGACGCTGCAAACCGACCAGGCCGAGGCTGATAAACGGATCGCCCAGGCCAAGGCGGAGGAAAGACGGGCGATGGCCGTGGCGCGCGAGCAGGAGATGAAGGCGGCCGTGGAGGAGATGAAAGCCAAGGTCGTGGAGGCGGAAGCCGAAGTGCCGAAAGCGATGGCCGCCGCTTTAAGGGACGGCAATATGGGCGTCATGGATTATTATAATTTGCAGAACATCGTCGCCGACACAAAAATGCGGGACACGATCAGCACGTCCACCCAGCCGCCCAAAGCCCTCATCCCTGAAAGCGAGCCGAAAAAATAACCGGGCGCTGCCGGACGGAGGCTAAAGCATGGACAAACTAGTTGTTCAACTGATCATGATGGCGGTCGTCGCCGCCTTCTTTATTTCGGCCAACCGCAAAACCCGCAAACAAATCGCGCAGAATATGACGGATCCGGAAAAAGCGGCGGAAGCGGAGCAGCGGCTGCGGGAGTATGTGGGGACCCCGGGCCGGGCCGCTCAAACTCCGACCGGGCGCGCGCCAGTGCGTCCCGCTCATACCCGGACCTATACCCGAACTTCCCCTCAACCTCAAAACCACCCCCCGGCGCCGCGGGAGGACGGCCTTTGGCTGCCCGAGGCGGCGGAGCCCGACGGCCGGGAAGCCGCTTACCCGCCGCCGCACCAACATCACTATACTCAGCAGATCCGCAATCCGCTGGGCGACGCCCTCCCCGACCGGGTCAACGAGAGCGTGCGGGGACTGGAGGGCGTCTGGGGCGACGAGGGGCACAGCGAACATTACCGCAGCAATTGGCTGGCGGAAACCGCGAAAGAGGGATCCCCGCCCCCGTCCTCCGTCATACTGGAAATCAGCCCGTCTGAAGTCATGCGCGGCGTAGTCTGGGGAATCGTGCTGGCGGAACCGCCGGGGCATCGCCGTCTGGGGCTGCCCGGTCGGCGGAGACGATGAAGCGGGGTTCTCTCGGCCTGAAACAACCGGACGGCATGATGGATCTTCTGCCGGGACAGCTGGCCGCGCTGGAAGCCGTTCAGCGAAAAGCGCTCGAGGTCATGCAGGCGTGGACCTACCGCCGGGTGCGGACTCCCGGCTTGGAATTCCGCGATTGCGTCGAGCCGGGAGCGGATCAGGACGATAAATTATACAAGTTTTTCGACCGGGACGGCAATATCCTGGCGCTCAGGCCGGAATTCACCACCCCGATCGCCCGCATGGCGGCGTCTTGCTGCCGGGAGGAAACGCCGCCGCTGCGGTTTTGCTACGCCGGTCCGGTGTACCGCTATGGCGCGGAGCGTCAGCGGGAGTTTTATCAGGCCGGGGCGGAGCTCGTCGGGGCGGAATCCCATCTGGCGGACGCGGAAGTGCTGGCTCTGGCGGTCGAAGTGATGAAAGCGCTGGAAGCGCGCGGTTTTCACCTCAGTCTGGGGCATAACGGGATTTTAAGCGGGTTCATGCAGGAATTCGGCCTGAAGGGCGAACTGCGGCGGGAACTGGAGGACGGGATCGCCCGCAAGGATATTGTGAAACTGGAAGAATTGATCCGGGCGCGCGGGCTGCCGCCGGAAGCGGCGAAACTGCTGACGGCGCTGCCGACTTTGACCGGACGGGAAGAAGTGCTTGACGCACTGGATGAATGGGGGTGGATGCCGCCTGTCCGGCGGGCGGCGGAAACCCTGCGCACTATCTACAGCTATTTGGGTGAATTCGGGGCGCAAAAAGACGTGACCCTTGACCTGGGGATTTTGCAGGGCTTTTCCTATTATACGGGCGCGGTCTTTGAGGGTTATCTGCCGGGCGTGGGCGCGCCGGTCCTGGACGGCGGCCGTTATGACGGTTTGTACGGCGACTTTGGTTTTCCGCAGCCGGCCACCGGTTTTGCCCTGCATTTGGGGTTGATTACGGAACAGCTGGAGGAAATCGATATCGCGGGCGCCGATTTTCTCGTCTACGGCCAGTCGCCGCTCAAGGTGATCAAGCGCTGCCGCGAGCTGCGCCGGGCCGGAAAGAAAGTGGAGATGGCTCTCTCGTTTCTGGCGGAGGACAAAGCGAAAGAATTGGCGGCCGGCCGGGGCATCGGCATGTTGGAACGAGTCTGACGGCAGTCGGAAGGAGACGCTATGCGGGTTATGGTTTATGGGGCCGGCAGTTGGGGAACGGCGCTGGCTTTTGTACTGGCGCGCGGCGGCCACGAAGTGTTCCTTCACGGGCGCCGGAAGGAAGATATGGCGGAAGTGGCGCGCTCGCGTGAAAACAGGCGCTATTTGCCGGGCGTTATCCTGCCGGCGGCGATCACTCCGGTGGCGGACGAGGAATTCCTGTTTCGCTGCGAAGCGGTCATTCTTTCCGTCCCTTCCCACGCGGTGCGTGAAGCGAGCAGTCGTTTGCGCGGGCTGCTGCCTCCCGGCTGCGTCGTCGTCAATACGGCCAAAGGGCTGGAAGAAAACACTCATTTGCGTTTGAGCGAAGTGATAAGATCCGAGCTGCCCGGCCATCCGGCAGCCGTGCTCTCCGGCCCCAGCCACGCGGAGGAAGTGGGACGGGAAGTGCCGACGACCGTGGTGTCGGCGGCCGCGACAGCGGAAGTGGCCGAGTTCGTGCAGGATATGCTCATGACCGATAATTTCCGTGTATATACAAATATGGATATAATAGGCGTGGAATTGGGCGGAGCGCTGAAAAATATCATCGCGCTTTGCAGCGGCATGATAGAAGGCATGGCTTCGCGTGACAATACCAAAGCCGCGCTCATCACCCGCGGCGCGGTGGAGATGGCCCGTCTCGGCGCGGCGCTGGGGGCGGAGCAGGCGACTTTTTTCGGTTTGGCCGGCATCGGCGATCTGATCGTCACCTGCATGAGCAAACACAGCCGTAATTTGCGCGCCGGGCGCCTGCTGGGAGCGGGGATCCCGCTGGAACAGGCGCTGAGTGAGGTCGGCATGGTGGTCGAGGGCGTGCGCAATACGAAAGTGGCTTATGAACTCAGCCGCATACAAGGCGTGGAAATGCCTATAACCGAACAGGCTTACCGGGTGCTGTTTGAAAGGCTGACGCCGGAAGACGCCCTGAAGACGCTCATGCGGCGCGGCCGCAAACATGAACGGGAGGAACTGCCGGGGAAGTACTGATTTAATTCTGTTACGGCTGCCGGCGCCGAAACTGATGAGAAAGGCGGGCACAGACAGTGACGCATGGAAAAATATGGATATTATTGAGTCTGGGGATCTTGCTTGGCTGCGCCGCGCTGCTCGCCGGGCAATCGGCTCCGGTCGCGGCGGCCTCTTTCCAAACCGCCGCTTACGAGAATCCCCGCACGATCATTATCGCCGCGCCGGGAGAAAAAGCGACGACCACCGGCGAGAACATCAGTCTGTATGGGGCGTGTGACTACGATTATCCTCTGTATTTGAACGGCTCGGTCATTCCTTATACGGAGCATGGGTTTTTTGCTCAATATTTGTCTCTGCAAATGGGTGAAAACCGTTACACCCTGGAAAACAACGGCGTTATAAAAACCGTGGTCATAACCCGCGAGGCGAAAAAACCGGCGGCCTCCGATCCGACCGGCTATTCCCCGTTAGGCGGTCATGGCGTCGTGCGTCTGGATAATATCACGCACCGGCAGGGGCCGGGCTCGTCCTATCCTCTGCTGGAGCCGGTCGTCCGCGGCACGGCCTGTGTGATCACGGGGCAAAGCGGTTCATATTACCGGCTGGCGGACGGCAGTTATATTTTCAAAAGCGCCGTGAATTACAGCGGCGCCGCTTTGGCGCGCAATCAGGTCCAGGCCTTTAAGACGACGCCTTTAACGGAGAGCCGTTCCACGGAGATCAGGCTGAAAATGCCGGTGCAGGCGTATTATAACGTGGAAATGCAAGCCGAACAGGCGGTGCTGACTTTATACAACACGGCTTTTGCCTGGCCGCCGGAACTGAAAGAAAACGCCATGATCCGCGACGCCGTTCTTTTGAGCGAACCGGGGGCGACCCATACGCGCTACGCTTTCCGTTTCCAGGCCGGGGTGAAGCCGGCCGGCTACTATATAACTTTTGCGGACGGCGGGCTGGTCATAGGTTTCCGGCATCCGCCCTCTCCGGCGGCGGACGGCAGTTTGGCCGGCATGAAAGTGCTGCTTGACGCCGGTCACGGCGGCAGTGAAAACGGAGCGCTGGGCGCGGCGCTCACGGCTTCCCCGGCGGAAAAGGACATCAACCTCGCCATCACGCTCCGCGCGGCGGACTATCTGCGCGGCCGCGGCGCCACCGTCATCATGACCCGGACTGAAGACGTCTACGTTTCCCTCGACGACCGCGTGGCCATGATAAAGAAAAACAATCCGGATATAGCGGTTTCGATCCACAACAATTCCGTGGCCAGCACCACGGATCAGACGACGACCAAAGGACTGCTGATCTGCTATTCTCTGCCGGCCCAGATGGCGGACGCCAGGTTTTTCGCCGACGCTCTGAGCGCGGCGACCGGGCAGCCGCAGAGCGGTTCGGGCTTATATGACAGCAATTTAGCGCTGACCCGGCTGACCAATTGCCCGGCCGTGCTGATCGAAAACGCCTTTATGTCCAATCCGGACGAATACGAATGGCTGCTGCGGGACGCCAATCAGAGCCTATTGGGAGCGGAGATCGGCAAAGTGATCGAACAGCGCCTGTTGTCGAATTAGAGTTCTTGCGGGGTAAGAGAAATTGCACAGTCTTTTTATTCTTCCGGCGGACGCATATGTGACGGGCAAAATCGTTTCGAAAAGCGACGCGCGGATCGAGGGCAAATTCGACGGGGAAATCGAAATAAAGGGAGATCTGACTTTGGGTGTTTCCGCCGAAGTGGAGGGGAACATAAAAGCCCGCAACGTCAGTGTCGGCGGTAAGGTGAAAGGCGGCGTCACAGCGGGCAATCTACTGGAAATTACTGCCAGCGGCTCTTTGCGCGGGGATATAATCACGAAGGAATTGCTCATTGAGACCGGAGGGGTTTTCGTCGGTTCCAGCAAACACTGGTGAAAGGCGGTCAGGTGAATGATCGACAAAAACCTGTGGCGGGAAGCCGGCCGTGACAAACTGTATCTCGCGGGCGTAGCGCTTTGCGGTTTGCTCAGCGGTATCACCGTGCTGGCCCAGGCCTGGGTTCTGGCCTGCGTCGTGCGGGCGGTTTTTCTGGACGGCGCGGCGCCTCTCGGCACGCGTTCTTCGTTTGCCGCCCTGCTTGCCTTGGTCACTCTGCGCGCTTTGACCGGCTGGCTGGAAGAATGGTTCGCGCTGCGTCTGGCGCGGGGCGTGCAGTTTCGCCTGCGGGAAGCCGTGCTGGCCCATATGGAAAAAATAGGCCCTCTCCGGCTGCGGGAAGAACAGACCGGGGAATTGCTGCATTTGGTCACGGAAGGGCTGGAAGTCCTGCACGCTTATTTCGCGAAATATCTGCCGCAGCTTTTTAAGACCGGCGTATTGCCGCTTCTCTTTCTGGGCGTGATCTTCCCCCGGGATTGGACGACGGGGCTGAGTTTGCTGGTCACCGCTCCCCTGCTCCCCATGTTCATGATGATGATCGGAAAATGGGCCGGCAGCGAGACAAAAAAACGGTGGCGCGTTTTGGCCCGGATGACGGGATATCTGCAGGATGTGCTGCAAGGGATGACCACGCTGAAAATCTTGGGGCAAAGCGCGAAGCAAGCTGAAAAAGTCGAGGAGATCAGCGAGAATTTCCGCCGCGTCAGTCTGGGCGTTTTGCGTATCGCCTTTTTATCCGCTCTGACGCTGGAGCTTTTCAGTACGCTGAGCATCGCGATCGTGGCGGTGGCGCTCGGACTGCGTCTGGTGGGCGGCGGCATTGATTTTCAGACGGCGTTTTTTCTGCTGCTGCTGGCGCCGGAATTTTATTTGCCCATCCGTTCCCTCGGCGCTCAGTATCACGCCAGTTTGAACGGGACCGCCGCCGCCGAGCGCGTTTACGCTTTTTTGCGGACGCCCGCCGAAAGGAGCGCGGGTGGCGAGGGCGGCGCGGCGCCAGGCTCTAAGCGGGTGCAACCGCGGCTTGAGACGGCGGAGGGGATAAGCGTCTCCTTCTGTGACGTGACGCTGACCTATGGCGAGGAGCGGGAAAGAGCGCTGTCCGGTTTGAGTTTTGAATTGCGGGCCGGCGAAAAAATCGGTCTGGTCGGGCCGAGCGGCGGCGGCAAATCAAGCGTGCTCAATCTTCTGCTCGGGTTTGTCCTGCCGGACAGCGGGCGGATCCTCGTCAACGGCGCGGATATGCGGGACCTGGATATGGAGGCCTGGCGGCGGCTGGTCGCCTGGGTGCCGCAGAAACCATGGGTTTTTGCCGGGAGCATCCGGGACAATCTGCTGCTGGGGAGCACCGAGGCGACGGAGGAACTCATGCGCCAAACCTGCTCGGAGCTGGGGCTGGCGAAATTTGTGGCCGAGATGCCCGACGGTTATTCGACCCGCGTCGGCCAGGGCGGGCGCGGGCTTTCCGGCGGCCAAATCCAATTATTGGCAATAGGCCGGGCGGCTCTGCGCCGGGCGCCGCTGCTCCTTTTAGACGAAGCGACGGCCAATTTGGATCTCGCGCGGGAAGAAACCGTCCAAAACGCTCTGTGGCGGCTCATGCGGGATAAAACAGTCGTCGCGGCCGCCCATCGTCTGCAGACGACTATGCGCATGGATCGAATCTTCGTCCTGCAGCGGGGCCGGGTGAGCGAAAGCGGCGCGCCGGCGGAACTCATGCGCCGGGACGGAGCGTTTCGGGCGCTGCGGCAAGCCGGACTCGGCGGCGCCGGGCTATAGGCGGGCTTGGTGGAAAAAGTGCTTGATCCCATGACGGTTTTGCGGCGCCTGTTAGGTCTCTTGCGGCCTTACCGGCTTATGATGGTCGGCGCCGCCGCCTGCGGCGCTTTGACCGTGCTGGCTAACGCCGGGCTGCTGGCCGTCTCGGCTGTTTTGATTTCCTCGGCGGCCCTTATGCCCCCTTTGTTCGAGTTGACCACCCTCATCGTGGGCGTGCGGTTTTTTGGCGTCGCCAGGGCGGCTTTGCGCTACGCGGAAAGATATTTCACTCATGACGTGACTTTCCGCATCTTGAAAAAGATCCGCGTCTGGTTTTACAGGGCGATAGAACCGCTGGCCCCGGCCAATTTGCAATCCCAGGCGGAAAGCGCGCTTTTTCGCCGGATCACCGCTGATATCGAGACGCTGCAATTTTTCTACATCCGCGTCCTGGCCGCTCCGTTTATCGCTTTGGTCTCCGTCGCCGCCTGCGCGGTTTTTCTCAGTTTTTTCAACCCGCCGGCCGCCGCCTTTTTGATTATACTGGCGCTGACGGGCGGAGTGGGAATTCCCTTGCTGACCCGGCGGGTCACGCGCGGCGCGGCGGCGACGGCAGCCCGGCTGTGGGACGAAATTTACGGCGGCGTCACGGATTTCGCGCGCGGTTTGGCGGAACTTAAGGCCTGCGGCGCGGCCGGGGCCAAACGGGAGGCCGTCGCCGCCGCTTTGCGGGAAATCGGGCGGCGGAGAAATAAACTCTACGCCCTGGAAAGTCTGACCGCCGTCCTCATTCAGTTTTTCAGTCATCTGGCCCTGATCGCCGGAGTGTTTTCCGGAGTCGGCCTTGTGGCGGACGGGCGCTTGGAGGGGATATTCCTTGCCATGACCGGTCTGGTCGCGCAAGCGGCGTTTGAATCGCTGCAGCCGATGCCTTTGGCGCTGGAACAATTGGACGAGGGACTGACGGCGGCGGGGCGTCTTTTTTCTCTGGCCCCGGACGGCGCGCCGCGGCGACCGGAACCGGCGCCGGCGTCCGGCTGTGAAGCGGTCCCGGCGGCGAAAACGACCGTGCCGGATATCATGTGGCGGCAGGTGTGTTTTAGTTACGGGAAACAAGAGACTTTCGCGCTCCGGGATTTCTCTTTGCATTTGCCGCCGGGCGCGAAAAAAGCGCTGGTCGGCTCGACCGGCGCGGGCAAGAGCACGGTCGTCTCTTTGTTGCTGCGGTTTTGGCCGTATACGGCCGGAAGCATAACCATGGACGGCCGGGAGATCACGGCCATGGAAGCGGAGGAAACTCGCGCCGCGCTGGGGGTTTTGAGCCAGGATCCGTGGATATTTCACGCCACCGTCCGGGAAAATATTCTGCTGGCGCGTCCGGAAGCCACGGCGGCCGATTTGCGGGAGGCGTGCCGGCTGGCGCGTCTGGACGAATTCATCCGGGTTTTGCCGGACGGGTATGAGACGGAAGTGGGAGAAAACGGGCTGAAGCTTTCCGGCGGTCAGCGGCAGAGAGTGGCGCTGGCCAGGGTTTTTCTCAAAAACTCCCCCGTTATCATCCTGGACGAAGCTGAACAAGGGCTGGACACGCTGACCGGCGAGGAGATCCGCGCCTCGCTGCGCGAATGGGCCGGAAAGAAGACGGTTCTGAGGGTCACGCATAATTTGAGCGGGCTGGAAGATATGGATGAGATCATCGTGATGGACGAGGGCCGGGTGGCGGAACGCGGGACTTATGCCGAACTGCTGGCTCAGGGGAGCTATTATGCCCGGCTCCGGGGGAAAGGACTGTGAGAACGGTGAGACCGGAGGAAAAAGCGAAGCATGACGATTCTCTCCTGCGTCTGCGCCCCGAGCGGCTGGCTTCGGACGGCAGCGCCGTGGCCGCGGCCCCCGACGGCGCGGCGGTGTTCGTTCCGGGGCTTTTGCCGGGCGAAACGGCTCTGGTGCGATTGACGGAATATAAAAAAAATTACCGCCGCGGAAAAATACAGCGGCTGCTCAGCGCGGCCCCGGAAAGACAGGCGCCGGTCTGTCCGCTTTTTGGCCGCTGCGGCGGCTGTCATCTCCAGCATTTATCCTATGCCGCCACCCTCGATTGGAAGCGGCGCTGGGTGGAAGACGCCCTGCGCCGGATCGGCGGCGTGACAGCGGAAGTGCTGCCGGTCTACGCGGCGGAGCGGCCCTGGGGTTATCGCAATAAGGCGGTGCTGCATTGGGACGGAGCCAGTCTGGGTTTTTTTGCGCCGCGCAGCCGGACCGTCGTCCCCTGTGACGCCTGCGCCCTCCTGCCGCGAGCCATGAACGCCGCGCTGGATACCGTAAAAAACGAACTGGCCGGGCAAACGCCGGGATCTGTCGCCCTCCGGTGCGGCGCGGACGGCGAGCTGGCCTGTTCGCTGCCGGGCTGGGCGGACTCGCTGACGGCCGGCGTCTGCGGCCTCGTCTTTCAAGTGGGCCTAACCACGTTTTTACAGGTAAACCCGGCGCAAACGGCAGTTCTCTATAACACCGTTCTGGAATGGGCGGAACTCTCCGGCCGGGAAAAAGTCTGGGATCTCTACAGCGGCGCCGGCGTGATATCTCTGCTTTTGGCCGCGCGCGCCGCCCGGGTCAGCGCCGTGGAAGAAAATCCCAGCGCGGTAAAAGAAGCGTGGGCTAACGCCAGGCGCAACGGCATAGACAACGCGCGTTTTTTCACGGGAAAAACGGAAACCATCCTCTCCCGGAAACCTTTCACCGCGGAGCGCCCGGACGCGGTCGTGGCGGATCCGCCCCGCGCCGGTCTGGCGCCGGAGGTAACGGAAGCGTTATTGACCGCCCTCCCCCGCCGCCTTGTCTACGTCTCCTGCAATCCGGCGACTCTGGCCCGCGACGCCGCTTTGCTCGGCCGGAAGTACCGGCTGACCGCCGTGCGGCCCGTGGACATGTTTTGCTGGTGCGTCGATGTGGAAACAGTGAGCTTGTTTGAGGCAAAATGAGTCCCGGAATGACGGGTCCCCCTTTAAAAATTGATAAAATTTTTTTTTGTGAAAAAACGGCTGTGGTGACAACCAAGGTTGTCACTCTTTCGCTTCGGGCGCAAAGCCGAAACCCCTTGAAATGACGGCAAAGTTTGTGTAAAAATATTACAATATCATACATATATTGTCATTTTTTAAGGGAGATAATTCGAAAATTAGCTGTGTTGACTTATCCCACGGAATCAGTTAGACTGGATTAAATCCGCGGGTTATCAGCGGCAAACCGCTTGCTGAAAGCCTGTTGACTACGATATGGAGCCGAACATAAAGCGGCTGGCTAACGCTTTATAGTTAGCTGTGGCTAATATTGTTGTGAGCAACTCCCCGCGGACAGACCGTTTTTTATTTAAATGCATCCGCCGCATTAAAAGCAAAGGAGTAAACCATGCCATGAGTACGTTTACAAGAAAATGGATCCGCGCGCGCTGCTGCCTGAGCTTGCTGCTCGCGCTCGCCCTGCTGACGGTCATGCCGCCGCCTGTCACCTGGGCCGGACAGACGCCGGTTGACGGCGGCGCGGGGACGGAGCAATCGGAGAGTGTTTATGAAACCGAAGACGACACGTTCCGGGCGGAAATTCGCGCCGCCGCCGCGGGTGTGTATGTGCCCGGAGCGGACACCGCCGCGCTGGCGGCGGCCATAGCCGAAGCCGGCGTCAGATACGGCGACGCCGAGGCTTCCGCGGAAGCGACGTCGCTTTCGGCCCTAGGCGCGGCTGTCGCCGCCGCCGAGGAAGCGGCGCAGCGAGAAGGGCTGACCTGGGATGAGGGAGAGGCGCAGATCGCGCTGCTCAAGGCGGCGCAGGCCGCGCTGGTCCTGAGCGATGATCTGCAAAACCGGCAGGCTTTGCCCGCGGGCGATCATCCGTTTGCCCAGCGGACCTCCCTCTGGAATTACAGCATTCCCGCGCAGCCCTCCATGGGGCACGCCGCCGTCGCCCACGAACTGAGCCGGGTGATTTCCGGCCCGGACGGTCAGGCGGAACTGCGCCTGTTTTTCCAGCCTTTGAGTACCGCCGGTTTGACCGGGTATCTGGAAACCTTTGCCCGCGTGGATCAGATATACCGCGATGATGGCGGCTATATCAGCCATTACGATAAAACGCCGGCCGCCGTCTACGCCGCGTATGACGGCGTGAGCGACTACTACGGCCCGACGCAGCCGGGGCTCTGGTATCCGCGGGAGCTGGGCGTTTCTGTCGCGCCGGGCGAGGAAGAAGTGATCGTGGAAGTATTCGTGCCGGTGATGGAGACGATCAACTCCGGTTCCGGCACGCAGCTGGCCCGGCTGCGTCTGGACTGGAGCGGGTTTGACCTGAGCGGCGGCGCCCAGCGCGCCAACACCGCCGATCTGGAGGCCGCTCTGACGGAAGCCGGCGGCAAAGGGGCCGCGGGCTGGGCGGCGGCCTCCCGCGCCGCGCTGAGTACGGCGGCGGCGGCAGGCGAATGGCTGGTGCATAATAACGCGGCTTTGACCGTCACCCAGGGTATGGCAGACAACCGGGCGGCAGCGGTCCGGGCGGCGCTCGACGCGCTGCTGCCGGCCGCGGCAACACCCGCAAACCCCGGTACGCCGGGCACGGGCGGCGGGACAGGCGCCGTTGATCCGGCGCAGGACGGCCGGTATTACGTGAACGTCGATCTGTGGCACGCGGAACTGAATAAATCCTCCATGGGCAGCGTCGCTTTTGATAAAACCGCGCTCGTGATCACGGAAGGCGGCGGCTCCGTTATGCATATCGCCACGCACCCCGTGGAGGTAAGCGGCTACACTACGGCCATCACCGAAGTGGAAGGCGCCAGTGAATTGTTGAGCGCTCCTTTTACGACCAACACAAAATTTGACGGCGAGGAACATGAGATAATTTACCTGAAAGTGTTTGAAATCAGCCTGCCCGACGTCAGCACGGAGTATCTGCCCACGCGGATCAAAGTCCCCTACACGCCGATGGACGCGGTGGGCGCGGCTACGGACGGATGGCTGGAAGCGCGGTTCCGCATCAATTGGGCCAGTGTGAAAACCGCCCCGGCCGACGCGGAACTGAATCCCACCGAGAACGTGGCTTACGGAAATTCGTCTTTGAGTCCGGCCAAAGCCCCGACCGCGGCGCTCAGGGATGAGACGACGAATATCCGCCTGACGGCCCCCGCCGGCGTGGTGCCGGAAGGCGCGGAGTTTGTCGTCGCCCAGATCAGCGCGGAGAGTGCGAGTGCTGGCTATCAGTTGGCGCAAAGAGCGCTCGCGGAGATCGGGGACAAATTCACCCTCTTTGACATCAGCCTGGAACTGGACGGCGAAACCATTCAGCCGGACGGGCTGATCACGCTGCGCATACCCATACCGGCTGGTTACGACCCGGAAAGCGTCCTTTGCTACCGCGTCAACGCGGACGGCACGGCCACGCTGATCAAGGGACAGCTCTCCGAAGATTTCTATGAGATAGATCTCAATCACCTGAGCCTGTACGCTCTCGTGGCGGGAGCGGCAAAAGTTCCGCCGCCGCCTGTACCGCCGCCCGCGGCGGCGACTGTGGCGGCGCCGGCAGCGGCGGCCGCGTCCGAACCGGCTGTGGTCCGCGCTGACGCGTCCGCCGCCGCCGAGCCGATCGCGGTACAGACGGAAGCGGAAGCCGCGGAAGACGAGGCCGTCCCGGAAGCGGCGCCGGTGGCGGCGCGAGCGGCGGAACCGGCTGCCGCGGTGAGCACGCCGGTTTCAAGCGAGCAGGCGCCGAAACAGAGCGCCGGCCTTCAGGCCGCGGCGATAGGAGCCTTGGCCTTGGCCCTGGCCGCCGCGGCCGCCGGGTTTATCATCAAACGGCGGCGGGCTAAACCGGGAGCGTAATCTAAAGCGAAAGGGGATTTCATCTGTGCGGTTAAAACGTATCATCTTGAATCTGGCGGCGGCGGCGCTCATAGCGCAGACCTGCTTCGCCTCGCCTGTCTGGGCCGCGGCGGACGGGGCCTATCTGGCCGCGACCAACACCTATTACCTGAACCCCGACACGGGGCTGACCGACGACGGCGGCAGCCAGAACACCGCCATCGGGGAAGGCATGTGCCGCAGCGTCGTCTATAAAGACGCGCTGGCGGAGATCGAAAACGGCCAGATCTACCTGACCGTGCGCCTGCTGCTCATGAGCAACATGCGGGATGTGCGTCTTTGGGTCCAGCAGGGGCCGGGCGGCGCTTACCAGAGCGTCACGCCCCGGATCATGATGGAGGACGCGGCGGCGGATTCCGCGGATTACCGCTTCGCCGTCCCCGCGCTCACCGGCTATATCTCCTGGGCGATGTATGTGGAACCGATGGGACGGGACGTGAAGTTTTATATGAACGTCAGCGACGCCCTGCGGGAAGGGAGCGGGGACTTTATCGTCAGCGTCAAACCCGCCGCGGCGCCGGCGGAAGCGAGCGAACCGCCCGCGCCGCCGGCATCACCGGCAGAAACGCCCGCGCCGGCGGAGGCGGCGGCAAACGAGCCGGCTGAACCGACCGTGCCGGCTGAAACGACCGCGCCGGCGGAACCGGCGGTCGAGCCGGAACCGGCGGCAGGATCGGCGCCGGAAGCAAGCGGCTCGGCGGCTGAAACAGCGACGCCGCCGGAAACGAATACGAACGACCCAACCGCGTCTCCGGAAACGAATACGAACGACCCAGCCGCGCCGCCGGAAACGAGCGATCTGACCGACGATGTGATCGAACCGGAGGAACCGGAGGGATCCGCGGCCCCGGCGGCCGAACCGCCGGGAGGGGCGATCTTGGCGGCGGGCGCCGCCGCGGCGGTGCTGGCCGGCGTCCTGATCGCCCGCCGAGCCGGGAGAAGAAAACCGTGAAGATCCCTCGCCTGCCGCAGGCCGCGCTCCTGCTCCTGCTCATCGCCCTCGGAAGCGGCGGCTGCGTGGATCAAAACCCGGGCGGGCCGCTGATGGCGGAAGACGGCGCGACCGCCTACCGTCTGATGGCCACGTCGCGCGCCACGGTGGAGATCTGCGACCGCCTAGGGCTGGAACTGACGGGAGTGCCTTCGGTAGCGGGATTGCCCGCGCGTTACGCGGACGTTCCCCGCATCGGCGCTTCCATGTCCCCCGACATGGAACAAATCAAACTGCTGGCCCCCACGGAAGTAGCCGGGCCGGACACCTTGGCGGAAAGCCTCTCCCCCGGCTACGAAAACGCCAGCCTCCCGGCCACGTTCCTGAATCTGCGCAGCGTGCGGGGTTTGTACGAAAGCGCGGACTACCTGGGCGGCAAATACGGCGCGGCTGAGGAAGCGCGGGCCTTGCGGCAAGAATACGAAGACCGCCTCGCAGAGCTGCGGCTAAAACAAGACGGGCGCTCCGCCCCCCGCGTTCTGATCCTCATGGGGCTGCCCGGCGCTTATATTGAAGGCACGGCCAATTCCTACATCGGCGACCTGGTCGAACTGTGCGGCGGCGTAAACGTCGTCACGGATCCGGCGGAAAGTTTCGTGAATTGGAATACGGAGGAATTGCTGCTGCTCGACCCGGATATTATCCTGTGCGCCGCCCACGCCCTGCCGGATCTGGTCAAAGAGATGTTCGCCAGGGAATTTATGGAAAATGATATCTGGAAACATTTTCGCGCCGTACAGGAAGGACGGGTCTATGATCTGGACTATGAGATCTTTGGCATGAGCGCCAATTTTCTCTGGCCGGAGGCCCTGGATCGCCTGGAAGCCATATTCTACGGGGAGAGCGCCGCGTGAAAACCACAGGCAGACAACTGCTGACCGGCGCCTTGGTCTGTGCCGCCCTCGCCGGGCTCACGGCTCTCCTTTTTTTCGCCGCCCTGAAAATCGGCAGCATCTCCGTCACCTGGACGCAGCTGTGGCGCGGCCTGTTCGTGGCCTATGACGCGCGGGTGGCGGCTATTCACGATCTGCGCTTTCCCCGCGTGATCATCGCCCTGCTCGCGGGAGGGATGCTCGCGGTTTCGGGACTCTTTCTGCAGTCCGCCCTGAAAAACCCGCTGGCCGACCCCGGCATCATCGGCATCGCCGGCGGCGCGGCTTTTACCGCCGCCGTGGTCGCCGCTTTTTTCCCCATGCTCTATTTCTCCAAACCCATCTTCGCTTTTATCGGCGGAATTCTGGCTTTTCTGCTCATATACCGTCTGGCCTGGAAAGGCTCGCTGGACCCCGTACGCGTCATCCTCGTCGGCGTGGCGGTCAGCGCCGTGTTCGCGGGATTGTCCGCAGCTTTATTCGGCATGAGCAGCTCGGGCGGCGTCTCCCCGCCGGTCAGCGGTCTGAGCCAGCGCTCCTGGAGTGACGTCCGCCAACTGGCGGTCTACGCCGCGGGTGGTCTGCCGGCCGCCCTGCTGCTCGCTCCGGCCTGTAATCTCCTGACCCTGGAAGACAGAACCGTGCGCGGCTTGGGCGTGAACGCCGATCTCCTGCGCGGTCTCGTCTCCGCCGCCGCCGTGCTGCTGGTCTCGGCCGCGACCGCCATCATCGGCGTGGTGGGTTTTCTGGCCCTGATCACCCCGCATATGGCCCGCCGGCTCGTGGGTTCCGACCACCGGATCCTCACTCCCTGCTGTATCCTGCTGGGCGCTTTTATCCTGCTGGCGGCGGACACGCTGGGGCGCGTACTGGCCGCCCCGGCGGAGATATCGGCCGCGGTGCTGATGAACGTGCTGGGCGGGCCGTTTTTCATCATCCTGCTGCAAAGGGGGCAACGCGTTGGCCGCTCATAGACTGCAAGTGGAAAACCTCTCTTTCGCCTACGGGGAAACCGCCGTATTGCGCGGCGTCAGCTTCACGGTCCGGCCCGGCGCCGTGACCACCCTCATGGGGGCGAACGCCTGCGGCAAAACCACGCTGCTCCTCGTCATGACCAAAAACCTGAAACCGGACGCCGGGCGGGTCTTGCTGGACGGCCGCGATATAGCCGCCCTCCGGCTGCGAGATTTTGCCAGACGCGCCGCCGTCGTCCATCAGAAGAACACGGCCCCGGACGACCTGAGCGTGGAACAGCTGGTCTTTTACGGGCGGACGCCCTACGGCTCCCCTTTCCGCGGCCGCTCGGCGGAGGATGAGACGCGTGTGGCCCTGGCCATGGCGGCGACGGGGATAACGGACATCGCCCGCCAGCCGATGGGCACTCTGTCCGGCGGGCAGAGACAGCGGGCTTTTATCGCCATGGCGCTGGCCCAGGACACAAAACTGCTGTTTCTGGACGAACCCACCACGTTTCTCGACATCCGCTATCAGGTGGAGACCTTGCGCCTGATCCGCGCCCTGAACGCGGAGCGCGGCATCACGATCCTGATGGTGCTGCACGACATCAACCAGGCCGCCCTGTACTCGGACGAGGTGATCGCCCTGAAAGACGGCGCGGTGCTGACCCAGGGCCCGCCGCGCGAAGTGATAACAGAAGAGACGGTGTTCGCCGTGTACGGCGTCCGCCTGCCCGTGCGCGCCGACGGCGAGCGGATCTGGGTGCTGCCGGCCTGACCTGATCTGGAAGGAGTTGATAAAAATGAGTAAAATAACCAAACCGCTCTTTGTCGTCCTCGGTTTCTTTTTTCTGGTCGTCGCGGCGGTCGGCGTCGTCATGCCCATCCTGCCGACGACCCCTTTTCTCCTTTTGACGCTTTTCTGCTTTGCCCGCGGTTCTGAGCGCTTCCACCGCTGGTTTCTCGGCACGAAACTGTACAAAAAATATCTGCAAAGCGCGGTGCGGGATAAAACGATGTCCATGAAGACAAAACTCACCATCTGCCTTCCGGTCACCGTCATGCTGCTGGCCGCCTTCTGTTTCACCCCCTTCTGGCCCGGACGGGTCTTGATCGCCGGCGCCCTGCTTTTCAAATGGTATTATTTCCTCTTTGTCCTGAAAACCAAACCGCCGGCCGGCTCGGTCAGCGTCACCACGGACGGGCCCTGTGATTGACCGGCGGCTCTTGGCTCTCGCGCCCGAGGCCGGGCGGCGGGTGGCGGGCGCGGTCCTGGCCAAATGGGGCGCTCTGCTCGCGGATGTGACCATCATAGCCGCGGTAACCCGTCTGCTCGGCCTCCTCGCCGCGGGCGGCGCGCCGGAGGGACTGGCGGCGACTTTGGCCGTCTGCGCCCTGGCCGCCCTCCTGCGGGCCTTTTGCGGTCTGCAGGCGGAAAAAGTCTCGTTTGCCGCCCAGACCGGCGTCAAAAAACAGCTGCGAGAGAAGCTTTACGCCCATCTGACCAAACTCGGCCCCGGTTACGGCGAGAGCATCGGCACGGCGGAGATCCTGCAGATCGCCACCGAAGGGGTCGATCAGCTCGAGATCTATTTCGGCCGCTATCTGCCGCAGTTTTTTTACAGCATCGCCGCCCCGCTCACCCTCTTTTGCGTCATGGCCCCCATCGACCTGCGCGCGGCCGCTGTCCTCCTGGTCTGCGCCCCGCTGATCCCGGCGATCCTCCTGCTGATCGGCCGTATGGCCGGGAAAATGGCCGGCCGGCAGTGGGAGTCCTATATTTCGCTGGGAGACCGGTTCCTGGAAAACATCCAGGGCATGACGACGCTGAAAGTGTACGGCGCGGACGGCGGGCGGCAGGAAGACATGGCCGGCGAGGCGGAATCTTTTCGCCGCTCGACGATGCGGCTCCTGCGGATGCAGCTTTCCACCCTCATCCTCATGGACGTGGTCGCCTTTGGCGGCGCGGCTCTCGGCGCCGCGGCCGCCGCCCTGGCCTACGAAGCGGGGCGCGTCTCTCTGGCCGCCGCTCTGACGCTCGCTCTGCTGGCGGCGGAATATTTTATCCCCCTCCGGCAGCTGGGCTCGTATTTCCATGTGGCTATGAACGGGGTGTCGGCCGGCGAGCGCATGTTTCAGTTCCTCAGCCGGGAAGCGCCGCCTGACGGCACGGACGCCCCGCCGGCCGGCCGCCTGGCTATAGAGGTGAAAGGTCTTTCTTTTCGCTATCCGGGCGGAGAGCGGGACGCGCTGGCCGGCGTCGAGAGTTCCGTCCCCGTGGGTGCTCTCACCGCCCTGGCCGGGCCTGCCGGCTGCGGCAAAAGCACGGCGGCCGCTCTCCTCAGCGGGCGGCAGCAGGGGTATACCGGCAGCGCCGCCGTCGGCGGGCGGGAACTAAGTCATATCGCCCGGGAGGAGCTGCGGCGCCGCGTCACTCTGGTCAGCCACGACAGTTATGTTTTCACCGGCACGGCGGCGGACAACCTGCGCCTCGCCCGGCCGGAAGCGACGGAGGCGGAGATGATCGAGGCCCTCCGCGCCGTCCGTTTATGGGATTTTTTTCAAAACGCCTGCGGCTTGGCCACGGTTTTAAGCGAGCGGGGCGCCAATCTTTCCGGCGGGCAGCGGCAGCGGCTGTGCATCGCCCGGGCGCTGCTCAAAGACAGCGACGTGTATATTTTCGACGAGGCCACGTCCAATATCGACGCGGAGAGCGAGGAAGCCATCATGAGCGTGGCGCGGCGGCTGGCGGCAACCAGGACCGTCCTCATCATCTCGCACCGGCTGGCGAACCTGACCGCTTGCGCCCGGATCTACCTGCTGGCGGACGGCCGCGTCGCCGAGCGGGGAACGCACGCGGAACTGCTGGCCCGGGACGGCGTGTACGCCAAGCTGTACAATGAGCAGCTTTTATTGGAAAATTATGGCAAAAGAGGTGTTCATCCTTGAAGATCATGGCGAAACTCATCTTGCTGGTCGGCCCGCTGAAAGGGTTTCTGGCCCTGGCCGTCCTGCTGGGCGCCCTGGGCAATATCGCGGCGGCGGCCATCCCCGTTCTTGGCGTCTGGGCCCTGCTCACGGCGGCGGGAGCCGGAAGCTGTCCGGCGCCGCCGGAGTGGACCCCGGCGGTTTTCGTCAGCCTGGCTTTTCTGGCCGGTCTCTCCCGCGGGGTTTTCCGCTACGGGGAGCAGACCCTGAACCATTATATCGCGTTCAAACTGCTGGCCCTGATCCGGGAAAAACTGTTCGCCGCTTTGCGCCGCCTATGTCCCGCCAAACTGGAGGGGAAGGAAAAAGGCGATCTCATCGCCGTCCTCACGAGCGACATCGAGCTGCTGGAAGTGTTTTACGCCCACACGCTCTCACCGGCGGCTATCGCCCTGCTCACGACGGTCGCCGCCGCCGGTTTGGCCTGGCTCTCTCACCCGCTGTTCGCCCTGATCGTCCTGACCGCCCACATCGCGGTGGGGGCCGCCCTGCCGGTGTCGGCCTCCCGCTTCACGCGGGAAGAGCAGCGGCGTCTCCGGGAGGAAAGCGGGCGGTTTTCCGCCTTTTATCTGGACAGCCTGCGCGGGCTTCCCGAATTGCTGGAATACGGCGGCGCCGAGGCCAGAAAACGGGAAATAGGGCGGCGGACGGACGAGATGGACGCGGCCCGCCGGCGGCTGAACCGGCGGGAAGGGGCGACCGGCGCGGTGGCCGGGCTTTTGGTCACGGCCTTTACTTTGCTGGCTTTGGCCGCCGCCTGTCTGCTTTATGGCCAGGGACGGATCGCGGCCGGCGCAGCCGTCCTGCCGGTGGTCCTCATTTTTTCTTCCTTTGGCCCGGCGCTGGCTCTGAGCGCTCTGGGCAGCGCTTTGCCCGGGGTGCTGGCCGCCGGGCGCCGCGTGCTGGCCCTCCTGGAGGAAGATCCGGAAACCCCGGAGGTCACCAACGGCGAGGACCCCGATTTCAGCGGAGCGGAGAGCCGGAACCTCAGTTTTTCCTACGGCGGCGAGGAGGTGCTGCGCGATATCTCCATATCGCTGGAAAAAGGGCTGATCACCGGCATCACCGGCCGGAGCGGTTCCGGCAAGTCCACGTTTTTGAAGCTGCTCATGCGGTTTTGGCGCTCCCCGGAAAACACGGTGTTCATCTCCGGGGCGGAGATCGGCCGTATCAACACCGGGCGGCTCCGGGAGCTGGAGAGTTTTATGACCCAGGAAACGTATCTGTTTCACACCACCATCGGCGAAAACATCCTGATCGGGCGACCGGGGGCGTCACGGGCCGATATGATCGCCGCCGCGAAAAAAGCCGCGCTGCATGATTTTGTCCAGTCGCTGCCGGAGGGCTATGACACGCCGGTGGGCGAGATGGGCTGCACGCTTTCGAGCGGGGAGCGGCAGCGAGTCGGCCTGGCCCGCGCTTTTCTCCACGACGCCCCCCTCCTCCTCCTGGACGAGCCCACGAGCAATTTGGACAGCCTGAACGAGGGCGTCATCCTGAAAGCCCTGCGGGAGGAAAAGAGCGGCCGCGCCGTCGCGCTGGTCTCGCACCGCCCTTCGACGATGGGCGCCGCGGACACTGTGTATCTCTTGGGAGGCGGGTGAGCATGAGTTTCTCTGATTTTTCGAAAAAAGTGCGCGCCGAACTCGGCGTCACCCAGCGGCAATTGGCGGCGGATCTGCACATAAGTTATGTGACCGTCAACAGATGGGAAAGAGAACATTCCAGGCCGAACGCGCTGACGCTCGGATCATTTGTCAATTATTGCCAGGCGCATGGCCTGGCGGTCCCGGCGGACATCGCCGCGGGCGAAAGCGCGGGCGCGTCCGCGGGTCGGTTCAGCATCTCGGAGGCGGCCCGGTATTTGCGCCTCAGCCGGGGAACGATCTATAATCTGGTCAAAGAGGGCGGACTGCGCGCCGTCAAAATAGGCGGAAAGTGGTTTATCTCGCGGGCGGAGCTTGAGCTTGAGCAGCGCCGGCGCGAGGGTTGCCGTCGTTTTTGCGGAAAAAGATGGATAAATAGCGAAAAAATATGAATAAACGCCGGAAATATGTAAAATCCCCCGCTGAAAAACCATCAACTATTTTTCATCAACTTTCGATTTTGACAGGGGCGCGCGGACCGGCGGCCCTGAAACCCTGACGGATCCAAGCAAGTAAATCTGAATGTTAACAAATGTTAACTTTGCGCATTGCGCAAAGATGTTAAACCAAACGTGAAGGAAAAATGAAATAACCTCAATAACGCGGATTAATGAGATTTTATTAAAAATTTTCTCCCAGGGTATTGACACGCTCTTTCTGTTGTGGTAAATTAATATTAAGTTATCAGCGACTAACGACAAGGCGCGGACAATGAGGAATTTCAGGATCATCAACGAATGATAGTTAGCGTTACCTACTCCGGCCCCTCCGCCCCAAAGGGGAGTAGGGGCATCAGGACGGAACGGAGGGCGACTCCCACGCCCTTCCGGCCTCCGTCCCGGAATCCAACTCCCTCCTCCCGTCACTCCGGCTCCATGCCGGAATCCATCCCCTCTCCTGCATTCCGGGCCTCGTCCCGGAATCCAACTCCCTCCTCCGTCATTCCGGCTTCATGCCGGAATCCATCTCCTCTCCTGCATTCCGGCCTCCGTCCCGGAATCCAACTCCCCCCTCCTCCGTCATTCCGGCTTCATGCCGGAATCCATCTCCTTCTCCGTCCCAGAATCCAACTCCCCTCCTCCGTCATTCCGGCTTAATGCCGGAATCCATCTCCTTCTCCGTCCCAGAATCCAACTCCCTCCCGTCATTCCGGGCTCCGTCCCGGAATCCAGTCCCCAAAGTCCAACGAAACCCAGCGCGAGTTATCACCCGGCGGCGGGGCCGCCCGTGATAACAAGGAAGGATGTTACGCACCTGGCAGCCTGGAGCAATTTTAAACACAAGCACGCGTGCGCTCCGGGAGTTACAGGTCGGCCGGCCGGAACACGCCGATGTGAGCATATAGCGTCCGCCGCGACATGCGGAAAGACGCGTCCCCCGCTGCCAAGGCGGCGCGGCGGCTGATCACCGCCTTGCGCTCATCCGTGAGCGGCGCGGGAAACCAAAGTTTTTCGGGAGATCCGAAAGAAAGGAAAAATTTACCGTGAAAACCAAAAAACTCGTAACTTTGTTCGTCGCCGCGATCCTGGCCTTTGGCCTGATCGCCGCTCCCGTGTTCGCGTCGATTCCGGGCAACTATTTCTATGTGTATGATTCTGACACAGAGGATTGGATTGAGGCGCCGATGGGGCAGGACACGGTCTACGGCTACAGCCTGGATCCGGTCACTGGGTACGTTACAGTCCTCTTCGGGATAGGCGAATACACGATCCCGGACACTCCAATTGTGCTTCTCGGCAAAATTGTCAGCGTCGTAATTGACGGTGAAGAAGCCTTGAATGCGGATGACACCATTGTATTCCCCCCGACCGCTACCGACTATATTACGCTTGATGAACTGGGCATTGACATGACTTTCGCGGATTATCCGGACTGGAATGATCCAATAATCCATGTTCCGCTTTATGA
>JAISEW010000091.1 GCA_031263945.1 Gracilibacteraceae bacterium
CGCTATAGGCGGAACGCGGGCGGAAAGCGAGTGGTTTTAATGGATTTCAAGGATTATTACGATGTGCTTGGCGTGGCGGCGGACGCCGATAATAAGGATATAAAAAAAGCTTATCAGAGCCTGGCCAAAAAATATCACCCGGATGTCAACCCCGGCGACAAGGCGGCGGAAGATAAATTCAAGGAAATCAACGAAGCTTATCACGCTATTGCCGACCCCGCCAAGCGGAAAAAATACGACGAAGTGCGGCGCGATTACGAGCTGTGGCGGCAAAAGGGCGGCCGGAGCGGATTTGAGTGGCAGCCGCGCCAAAACGGCGGCACCGGCGCCCAGACGATGAGCCCGGAAGAATTCGCGGAAATGTTCGGCGATTTGGGGTTCGGCTCGGGGGCGGGCGGGTTTTCTGACTTTTTCTCCAGCATTTTCGGCGGCTTCAGCGGGTTTGCCGGAGCGGAGACGAACGGCGGCCCCTTCGCCGGCGCCTATTACAGCGCCCCGGTCAAAGGCCGCGACGTGACGGGCGAGGCGGAGATCTCCTTGGAGGAAGCTTATCTCGGGGCCAGCAGGGCTTTGAGTCTGGCGCAGCATCGCATCGAGGCCAAAATCCCGGCCGGCGTGCGGGACAACACGCGCCTGCGCCTGGCCGGTCAGGGTGAAAACGGCAGCGGCGGCGGCGCCCGCGGCGACCTGTACCTCAAGATCATCATCCGGCCGCACGCCCGCTACGAAAGGCATGACGACGACCTGCAAGTCAAGATCCCGCTGGATTTTTATCAGGCCCTGCTGGGCGCGACCGTACCCGTGCAAACCTTGAGCGGGCCGGTCATGCTGAAGATCCCGCCGCAGACCCAGAGCGGCCGCAAATTCCGCCTGAAAGGCAAGGGTATGCCCCGCATGGGCAAGCAGGGCGACTATGGCGATATGTACGCCGTGGCGGAGATCGTTTTACCGGAAAATATGACGGCGGAAGAAATAGCCGCTATAGAGGAAATGGCGCGAAAAAGAAAACAACGCGAGACGACTTAAACTTAAACTTGAATTTAAACTCAGATAGGGGGTTTTATCATGACGTTTGATACGAACAGATTTACGCAAAAATCACAGGAAGCCCTGCTGGAAGCGCAAAATATCGCCGGCCGCCAGGGCAACAGCCTCGTGGAGCCGGAACACCTTTTTCTGGCCCTGATGCGGCAGCCGGAGGGCGTCGTGCCGCAAATCACGCAAAAACTGAATGTTCTGCCCCAGGCGGTGACGGCGCGGCTGGAGCAGGCGATAGCGGCCTTGCCCCGTCTTACGGGCGCGGCGGCCCAGCTGGCGGTCTCCGGGCGCTTGCGGGATGTTATCCTGGCCGCCCATGATGAAATGGAAACTTTTGGCGACAGCTACGTCAGCACGGAGCATCTGCTGCTCGCCCTGCTCGGCCGCGCCGGCGGCGAGACGGAAAAACTGCTGCGGGAACAGGGCGTGACCCGGGAAAAACTCCTGGCCGTCCTGAAGGAGATCCGCGGCTCTCAGCGCGTGACGGGGCAAAACCCGGAGGGCGCCTACGCCGCTCTGGAGCAGTATGGGCGCGACTTGGTCGATCTGGCCCGGCGCGGCAAACTCGACCCCGTCATCGGCCGGGACGAGGAGATCCGCCGGGTGATCCAGATTTTGTCCCGTCGCACCAAAAACAACCCTGTCCTCATCGGCGAGCCCGGCGTCGGCAAAACGGCCATCGTGGAAGGACTGGCCCAGCGCATCGTCCGCGGCGACGTGCCGGAATCCATCAAGGGAAAGTCGGTCATTTCCCTGGATCTGGGGGCGCTGATCGCCGGCGCCAAATACCGGGGGGAGTTTGAGGAACGCCTGAAAGCGGTGCTGAAAGAGGTGCAGAGCCGCGACGATATTATTTTGTTCATCGACGAGCTGCATACGGTCGTCGGGGCCGGGGCGGCGGAAGGAGCGATGGACGCGGGCAATATGCTGAAACCGCTCTTGGCGCGGGGCGAACTCCGCCTGGTCGGCGCGACGACCTTGAATGAATACCGCAAACATATCGAGAAAGACGCGGCGCTGGAGAGGCGTTTTCAAACCGTGCTGGTCGATCAGCCCACGCCGGAAGACACGGTTTCCATCCTCCGCGGCCTGAAAGAGCGGTATGAGACGCATCACGGCGTCCGCATCACCGACAGCGCCCTCGTCGCCGCCTGTCAGCTTTCCGACCGCTATATCAGCGACCGTTTCCTGCCGGACAAGGCCATCGATCTGGTGGACGAGGCGGCGGCCCGCCTGCGCATGGAGATCACGAGCGAACCGCGGGAGCTGGACGAGATCAAGCGGCGGATCATGCAGCTGGAGATCGAGCGCGAGGCTTTGAAAAAAGAAACGGATAAAGGGAGCAAAGAGCGGCTGGCGCTTATCGAGCAGGAGCTGGCCGACCTGAAGGAGACCCGCAACCGGCAGCAGGCGCAGCTGGCCGGCGAGCGGGAAAAACTCAGCGAATCCCAGAAATTGCAGGAGGAGATCGACACCGCCCGGGTCCGGATGGAACAGGCGCAGCAAAATTACGATTACAACAAGGCGGCGGAGCTCCAATACGGGGTGCTGCCGGAGCTGGAAAAAAAGCTGCGGGCGCTCGAGGACGGGCTGGCCGCCGGCAGCGCCTTTTTGCGCCGGGAAGTGACGGAAAACGATATCGCGGAAATAGTGGCCAAATGGACGCATATCCCCGTCGCCAAAATGCTGGAAGGCGAGACGGTCAAACTGCTCCATATGGAGGAAAATTTGCATCGGCGCGTCGTGGGGCAGGATGAAGCGGTGAACGCCGTCTCTAACGCCGTGCGCCGGGCGCGGACCGGATTGCAGGACCCGAACCGGCCGCTGGCCTCTTTTCTATTCCTCGGCCCGACCGGCGTCGGCAAAACGGAGCTGGCCAAGGCGCTGGCGGAATTTTTATTCGACGATGAACAGAGCATGGTGCGCATCGATATGTCCGAATATATGGAAAAACATTCCGTGGCCCGCCTGATTGGCGCTCCGCCCGGATACGTCGGCTATGACGAGGGAGGCCAGCTGACGGAAGCGGTGCGGCGCCGGCCCTACAGCGTTTTGCTCTTGGACGAGGCGGAAAAAGCCCACGCCGACGTCTTCAACATCCTGCTCCAGCTGCTGGAGGACGGCCGGCTGACGGACAGCCACGGCCGCGTCGTCAGTTTTAAGAACACCGTGGTGATTTTGACCAGCAATCTAGCCTCCGCCATGATCAGAGAGATGACGGAGCGGGGGGCCGCGCCGGAAGAGACGCGCCAGGCGGTGCGAGGGGAACTGGCCCGCGCTTTTCGCCCGGAATTCATCAACCGGCTGGATGAGATCCTCGTTTTCACCCCGCTGGCCCGCGAGCATATCGACCGCATAGTGGAGATCCAGCTGGACGCCCTCCGCGCCCGTCTGGCCGAACGCGGCCATAGTCTGGACGTCTCCGCCCGCGCTCGGGCCGCGCTGGCGGCGGAGGGCTATGACCCCGTCTTTGGCGCCCGCCCGCTCAAGAGAACCATCCAGCAGCGCCTGCAAAACCCGCTGGCTTTGAAGCTGCTGGCCGGCGATTTTCCGCCGGGCGGGGCGGTGACGGCAGACGTCGGGGAGAGCGGCGATTTCGTGATCAGTTCGGCGGCGGCCCCTTAATTATTCAGCCGCAGGCGGAGCGGGCGCAATCACCTTGGCCTCAGCCGCCGTGAGCGGTAAAGCAAAAGGCGCGGCGCTGTTGATGTTGGAGACCGTATATTCCAGTTCGGCGCTGACGCCGGAGAGCGTTTTCTTGAGCGCGGCCTCCGCCGCCGCGTTCAAATCCGGGCGGGTCAGTTCATCCGTGGCGTCTGCCAATTTTTTCATAAATTGGGTTAAATTGGCATGGAGTTTCACCAAAGTCCCTGTTTCCACGTCCACCCAAAGCGTCAGCTGCAAATCGCCCGCTTCCTCAAAAACTTTGGCCGCCGCGGCGCCGAACCGGCCCGATTCCTCGCCTTCGGCCGGCAGGAGCTGGTTCAGCACGCTGCCGGCGGTGCGCACGATTATTTTATGCGCCGGCCGCTCGTTCAGCAATTCCTCGCCCGCCAGCTCGGCCGCCCGCAGGTTTTCCATGAACAGCCGGAGGTCGTCGGCGGGGTCCAAAGCCAGCGCCCGAGAGAGTTCCGGCGAGGCCACAAAGGATTTGGTCCACGCTCCGTCCTCCAGAGCAAAAACGGTCAAACCGCCGTCCTCGGCAAAAATGTACTGCTCCCGCGTCTCCCGCGTCGGCGCGCTTTCGCCCACCCGCAAGGTCATATCCGTCAGCAGGCGGATCTCCGCCGGATCGAGAAAATAAGCGGCCGTGCCGTCGATAGTCAGTTCGGATTCGGCGGCGGTCGAACTCATGCGCATGGTGAAAGTGATGTCGTAATTTTTGGCGGAAGCTATATTGTCGTACGCCGCGCGCACCAATTGAACAGACCGCGGTTCTTCCGGAGCGGGCGGCGCGGCAGCGGGGCCGGGCGCGCTCGCCGGGGCGCCGCAAGCCGCCGCGGTCAGGGTCATGGCCATAGCCGCCGCGATCAGCAGGCCCGACCTGGCATGACGGCGAAAATCAAACATAAACGATTCCTCCTGAAGGTAGACACTTTATTCTCAAACGCCGTAATTATAGCAAACGGCGGCTGGTTTGTCAAAAACGGACGGGGGGTATACCTCGTTGGAACATCACCGCCATATGCGGGTAATCACTTTCAGTGGTTCTCATGGCGGTGTGTTCCTGCCGATAAGGGCGCTCCCTGTTTCGCTTTGGCGCGGTCGCGCCCTATACCTCGTTGGAACATCACCGCCATACGCGAGTAATCACTTTCAGTGGTTCTCATGGCGGTGTGTTCCTGCCGATAGCCGCGCTCCCTGTTTCGCTTCGCGCGGTCGCGCGGCTATCCCCCGAAAGCAAAAACCCTAGTCTCGGCGGTGATGTCACCGAAGTCGGCGCCGGCGAGGTCGCCGTCCCTGAGGAGGACGATGGGGCTGTTGGTCTTGGCGGCTAAGGGAGCGCCGGTGAGGGCGTCAACGATGGTCACGCCGTTGGCGGTGTAGACGAGGTCGAGTTTGAAGTCGAGGGTCTGGCGGATCAGGAGGTTGGTGGCGTAGCGGTCGGCGCCGTAGATGCGGGTGTAACCGGGGATATCCCGTACGAGGGTCGGGCCGCCGATGATATAGTTCGCCGCCCCCTCAGCCGCCGGGAGGGCGAGGTTTTCCGGCGGCGTGAAGGAGCCGTCGGGGCCGGCGGGGATGATGAGGTAAGAGTGAGCGGCGGCCCAGGAGGCCACGCTGACGGCGTCGGCCAGAGCGTCATAGCCGACGACTATGGCGCCTCGCGGGTTTTCGATCTTTCCGGCGAGAAGCAGCGCTGTCTCCAGGCGGTTCCCGCCCCGGAGGATCTCGATCTTTACGCCGGGGAGGGCCGCTTGCAAAGCGGCGATGTAAGCGTCGCCGAGGGCCCCGACCACGACCACGTTCGCGGCGCCGAGACGCTGGATCTCAGCGACGACGGCGGGATCAGGGGTTTCGCCCATGCCCAGAAGCACGGGAGCGCCCAACTGCCCGGCGTAGGGATCCGCCGCCAAAGCGTCGATGAGATTGGCCTGGGCGCCGGGGGCGAGAACTACGGTGTCGGAGCGGCTCCAGCCGGTCCGGCTGACGGCCACCGCGGTCAGGACCCTGTCAGCGCCGCTGATATGGGAGATGTCGGCCTGACTGACGGTCCGCTGCGGCTGGGCGGGAGGCTGGGCTGGCGGGGCGGAGCCCCCGGCTCCGCCGCCGCTTCCCGTCCCGCCGTTCGGCGCAGGAGAAGGCCGCGTGTACAGCGCCGTCAGCGCCGCGTCACCCGCGGGCATCACGACGGCGCCGCTGATCTCCGCCGGGAGTTCAGATATATATCCCGCGTCGCCTAGCTGCGCGGCCTGCGTCCAGCCGAGAAACTCCGCGTTCCAGGCCGGGAGTACGCCCTGTATCGGCGCCACCGCGCCGGCGGGGTAAAGGCCGCCGCCCGTGCCGCCCGTGACGGTCAGAGCGTACCGCGGCGTAATACCCGTAACTTCCGTCTTAGCAAACAGCAGGACGCTCTCATCGCCTTTGGTCAGAACAGCGTGGAGGGTATGCGTGCCGTTATCGCTCGTCCAGCCCGCGGGCAGCGTGATTTTCAGGTAATTCGCCAGATCGGGGTACTGTGATCCGGGGTCGTCGTCGTCCACGCCGTCGAATATCTGATTTAGGCTCCCGCCGCCCGACGTACTGTAACCGTCATAAGCCTTGCCGTCGATGTAAAACTCGATCGCCCAGCCGTCGCCGTATTCCCGGTTCACGCGCAGATCCATGGCCGGGGCCGCGTAGGCGGGCGTCCGGCCGTCGTAGGCGTTGACGGGGTTTAGGGTCTGCCGCGCGTCGGTGTCGCCGGTCAGGTAATTGCTGCCGTTTTCGCTGAGGAAAAAGGCGTTGTCGGTCAGCGCCCGGCCCGTCGCGACGCTTCCCTCAACGGCGAACGTCCCCGCGATCCCAAAGCCGGGAATGGCGAGCGTCACATTACCGCTCGCGATCGGCGTTATGCGCAGACGGAAGGTATAGCCCATATCGGCGTCTATGCGGAATATTTGGTCGGGAGGCAGCGGGGTCCCGCCAACTCTGATTTCTACACTGCCTTCCTCGATGGCGGCTGTGTCGATGGGGCATAAGTCGCGGTCAAGGGTGAACTGGATATAGCCTGTGGAGTAGCCGGGTATCGGCGTGACCGCTTCCGCGCTCGCTATGGCGCGGGGGATGGCGACGGACGCGCTGCCCGCAACGCCGTGTTCGCCGTTTGAGTTTTGGAAATAATAGGCAGGACGCAGGTCGTCGCCGTCGATATTGATCCTGACGTTGATATCGTCGCCGGTCTTGTGGTCCATCAGCGGTGTTACGGCGATTTTGTATACGGTCTCGTCGGAACTGACGTCAACAAAACTGGTCGTCCCGATGGTCTTGACCGCCGCGCCGTCCACCGTGACGTCGGTGTACGCGAGGCTGATCGGGCGGGCAAAGGTCACGGTGATCTCATTCGTCGCGCCCTTCGCGTCGGTTCCCGACTGTTCAACGCTTTCTATCTCCGCCCTGGGGTGTACTTGAAGCGACACGAGGTTCACAGTGTCGTATCCGGGCGAGTATGTGACCATGAGCCGCGCCTCGTAGGGATCGGGATCGGCGGGCAAATCGGTTTTCGGCCTCACCGTCCAATTCGCGGCTGAACCCGCCAGCGTGAACGGCAGATTGTCTATATCCTGTGGGGAAAGCAAGAGAGGTGTTGGCTCGCTGTCGTCCACCCACTGGGCGTCTGTTATCGTTTCACCCGCTTCCACGCGGACGCGCTGCGTGACGGCTTTGTTTGCGCCGCGCGTATCGTCGGGATTATCGCTGATCTCGTAGCCGACGTAAACGCCGCCGAAATCTATGGTGTCAAAGGCGTATATTTGGAAGGAGCGGCTGTCCGAAGCGAAGCTCGTTCCCGTCGCCTTGACGCGCGCGTAATATATATCGTGGGAGAGACCCGTTATCTCAGACGGAGTCGTAGATGGAAAATTATCCCAACTAACCGCGGGTCCGGTCGTGAGGTCAAGCGGTCCGTATTCGTAAGCCGCGCTGGGGGCGGGGCTGGTGATCATGATCGCGCCGGTGTCGTTCGGCGCTGTCGCTGACGTAGGCTGTCGCGTGACCTTAACCTCCGGCGTCGCGGGACGCCGCGGTATCGTTATCGCCTCTTGGGCGGCGCTGTCCACGCTGGCCGTGCCGCCCGCCCTGACAAGACTGAGCGTCCGGGCCGCTTCGCCGGCTTTGGGGATGAACTCGCCGAGCGGGATAGACCCGGCGCCATCCGCCGTCCGCTCCGCGCCGTTTATTTTGTACACAGCCGAAGGGGTGAGGCCTGTAAGACGCTCGTTTTCAAAATCCACATCCGCGGTCGGCGCCGCCTCCGTGACGACCTTGTATACCGGGACGTCCGCTGGGTTCGACATTACCGTGTAGGTGTTGCCGTTCGCCGCTGTCCACGGCTGAAACATCAGCGCCGCCGTGCCCGTCATCGTCGGGTAAATATTCACGCGCCAGGTCTTGTCGTCCGTATCGCCGTTATCACCGA
>JAISEW010000108.1 GCA_031263945.1 Gracilibacteraceae bacterium
AAATCCTCCTTAATCGTATGGGGTTTGCTGATGAGACCATTCTAGCGCCCCCATGTCAACAAACAGCTTTTTTCATGTAAAGAATATGTAAAATATCAACTTCTCATAACTACATAGCAGCTTGCCAAGCGCCGCAAAACATACTATAATTAAAAACGGAAGAAGGGAGCGATTGTATGGATAAAGCGGCTATGGCCAAAATTTTGCTGGACGCCGAACTTGAGGGGATGGATTTTTCGCGCGGGTTGCAGCGTTTCAGCGGGAACGCGGAAATATACAGCCGTATACTGCGCACGTTTGTCAAAACCATGCCCGCTTCGCTGGATAAACTGAAAGGCGTTTCGGCGGAAACTTTGCCGGATTATGTGATCCTGATCCATGGGCTGAAAGGCAGCTGTTACGGAGTCAACGCCGACGCAGCCGGGAAGATAGCGGAAAACCTGGAGATTGCCGGAAAAGGCGGAGATCTGGAGTATGTACTGAGTAATAACGGCGTCTTCATTCAGACGGTGACGGAGCTTTTGGCAAAACTGGCGGAACTGCTCCGCTCCCTCGAAGGGGAACAGAGCGGCAAACCCAGATCAAAAGCGCCGGAACGGGCGCTGCTGAACGACCTTCTGACTGCCAGCCGGGAGTATGACATCGCAGCGATGGGCGCCGCCCTGGAAAAACTCGGAAAATGCGATTACGAAACCGAGACCACTCTCGTGCCCTGGCTGAAAGAGCAGGCCGATAACTTCGCTTATGACGCGATCCGGGAGAAACTGGAGTCTTATTTGACGTAGAGGCGCTTTCAGGCCGTGTGCGACGAAGGCTGCGCGCCGGCGCAGACGGAGCGGATATGTTCCGCTATTTTCGCGTCCTCACCTTTGATATGCCGCAGCAGCCAGCGGACTATCACGGAAAAAACCTTGTCGCTCAGCTCTTCCGCCGACTCGCCGGCTTTGTATTCGGCGATGAGAGCGAGCGCCGTTTCCTTAAAATCGTCGTGCATTTTTTTATGCCGGGCATATTCGGGAAAAGCGTATTGGATCTGCAAGGCTTCCTCGTCGGCAAAATGCCGGACCGTATAAGCCGCGAGAAAATCCAGCGCCTCGCCCAGCACGGCCGTGCTGCGCCCTTTGGCGCAGGCGTCCACCAGCGCGCTGGTCAGGCGGAACAATTGCCGGTGCTGCGCGTCGATTTCCGCGTGCCCCGTTTCCAGTTCCGGGCTCCAGGCGATCCCGTGCGCCCAGTCAAAATCCCCGCTTTTTTCGTCGGCGCCGTCGCTTTTTTCACTGCCGGGCCGCAGGTATTTGTGTAATTTACCCAGTGTGCGCTCCAGATCGAGCGGTTTCTCCAAACAGTCGCTCATACCGGCCAGGAGACACTGGTCTTTGTCGCCGCGAAAATCCGTCATGGCCACGATCGGGACGATCCCGGCCCGCGGCAGATCCAGAGCGCGGATCCGGCGCGCGGCCTCATATCCGTTCATCTCGGGCATGAGAGTGTCCATGAAGATCATATCGTAGCGCTCAGGTTCCGCGGCAAACATCCGCACCGCCTGGGCGCCGTTTTCCGCGCAGGAGACGCTTATTTCCGCCGGCTCCAGCAGCGCCAGCACTATTTCCCGGTTGACCGCCACGTCTTCCGCCAGCAAGATATGGTGTCCGCGAAAACTCTCGCTCTCGCCCGTGGCGGATCGGCCGCCTGCCGCGCCGCGCCCCAGCCGCGCCGTAAAAATCAGGGCCAGGCCGCCGTCTGGCTGAGCGGCGGCCCATATCCGTCCGCCCATCAGAGACGCGATCCGGCTGGCGACAGCCAGAGACAGCTCCGCGCCGTCATAGTCGGGCCGCGCTTCGCTTTCCTCCGGCGGAAAACGGTCAAGCAAGCGCCGCCGATCTTCCGGATCCGGGTCCATTTCCCGGCCGCCGACCTCTATTTTTATCGCGCAGAACCGGTCTTCTTCCTTGAGCGATTCGGCAGCCAAACGGAAAGCGCCGCCTTCCGGCGTGGATTTGACGGCGTGGGCCAAGAGAGCGGCGACGACCTGTGACAGGCGCAACTCGTCGCCGGTCAGGATCTCCGGCGGGCCGCCGTCAAACGAACAGGTAAAATCCTGTTTTTTCGCCCGCGCGCGCGGCCGGATCTCCTCGGCGGTCTGCCGCAGCATATCGGCCAAGATGAATTCCCCGTCCGTCAGCTCCAGCTCATTTGTTTCGAGTTTCGCCATATCGAGGATATCGTTGACGAGACTGAGCATTTGCGCCGCGGCGTCGTCGATCCCGCGCAGACACTCGTTTTTGCGGCGCGGGTCGCCATCGCTTTGAGCCAGACCGCTCATGCTCAGGATGACGTTCATCGGCGCGCGCAGCTCGTGGCTGACGCTGGCCAGAAAATAACTCGGAGATTGGGGCGGGGCACCGGTTTCCGCCTCCGGTTTTCCCGCCGGCGTTATATCGGCGATTTCTATAAAAATATCTTCCGCGGACGATTTATCGGTCGTCACCTGAAAAAGGCGTCTCTCCCCGCCGAGAGATATATCCGCCGTTTCCCTCCGCGAATCCGGGCGCGCCAAAATCCCGCTGACGATATTTTTCATTTCCGGGTTGGGCAATAGGTCGATCAGCGGCCAGCCGAGCGCCGCCTCCGCCGATTTCAGCCCGGCCAGTTCCGCCAGCGGTTCGCTGATGTGACGGACGCGGCCGGCCTCATCCAGAATAGCGGCGATATTGGGCGTGGACGTCAGGAGCCGCCGCAGAGCGTCCTGAGCCGTCCGGCTCTGCTCACGGTTTTGCTCGTCGCCGGCGCAGATAAGGTATAGCAGGACGGAGAGGGGGATCAGCATGGCAAAGGTCGCCGCGTCCAAAGCGCCGTCCGCCGCGCTGATACGCAACAGCGGCGCCGCAAAGGCCAGAAAGGCCGCGAACAGGCCGCCGGCCAGCAGCAAGGAGATGAGAGCTTTTGTATCGCCGTAAAACAGGCTGATGCAGCAGAGACCCAGATATACCACCACAAAATCGGAAAATCCGTGCAGCGTGAACCCGGTCAGCCCGTAAACCGCCAGCAGGAACATCGGCACAAACAGCGCCGTCGTATACGGCCGCCCGGCCCGGCTCAGAGCGAGTACGGCGCCCAGAGCCACCAGACCGGCCATGACCGTCATGACCGCCTGCCAGGGCTCGCCGCCGACCAGGGAAGAAAGCGCGCGATAAGCGGTAAAAAAACCGACGGCCACAAGCGCGGCCGTGTTGGCCGGGCGGAGCCCGCTATTTTTAAGTTTCATCGCGTTTCCTCCTTTATGCCCTTGATTATAGCATACTTGGACGAAAATATGCAAGGAAAAAACTTGCTGCCCTCTTGACAGGCGCGGTTTTTCCGGTTAAACTGATCACATACAGCAAAGGCGCTGCGGATTTTTCCGTACGCTTTTTTTACTAAAGGGAGGTTATTTCATGAGCGCGAACTGCACCGAGATCTTTGGGAGCATGGTATTCAACGACGCCGTTATGAAAGAGCGTCTTCCGGGCGCCACCTACAAGGCCCTGGCGCGGCACATCCGGGAAAACACCAGCCTGACTCTGGAAGTGGCGCATGTGGTGGCGAACACGATGAAAGACTGGGCGATCGAGCGGGGGGCCACGCATTTTACCCATTGGTTCCAGCCGATGACCGGCATCACGGCGGAAAAACACGACAGTTTCATCACCCCGGCCCCGGACGGCAAGATCATCATGGAGTTTTCCGGCAAAGAGCTGATCAAAGGCGAACCCGACGCCTCCAGTTTTCCCTCCGGCGGTCTGCGCGCCACTTTCGAGGCCCGCGGCTATACGGCCTGGGACCCGACCTCCTATGCTTTTGTCAAAGAGGGTATCCTCTGTATCCCTACGGTGTTTTACTCCTATGGCGGGCAGGTGCTGGACAAAAAAACGCCGCTGCTGCGCTCGCAGGAGGCCATCAACCGCCACGCCCTCCGCATCCTGCGCCTTTTCGGCGACCGGGCCACGCGCCGCGTCTTCACGACCATCGGCCCGGAACAGGAATATTTCCTGCTGGACCGGGCTTTATATGAGCAGCGCAAAGACCTCGTCTACTGCGGGCGCACGCTGTTCGGGGCCAAACCGCCCAAGGGCCAGGAGATGGAGGACCATTATTTTGGCAGCGTCAAATCCCGGGTGGCGGCGTACATGAAGGATCTGGACGAGGAACTGTGGAAACTCGGCATTCACGCGAAAACTCAGCACAACGAGGTCGCCCCTTCCCAGCATGAGCTGGCGCCGATTTTTTCCATGACCAACACGGCCTGCGATCATAACCAGATCACGATGGAAGTGATGAAAAAAGTGGCCCTGCGCCACAACCTCGTCTGCCTGCTCCATGAAAAACCCTTCGCCGGCGTCAACGGCAGCGGCAAGCACAACAACTGGTCCATGGGAACGGATCAGGGGGCGAATCTCTTGGAACCAGGCCCGGCCCCCGAAACCAACAGGCAATTTTTGACATTTCTCTTCGCCGTCGTCAAGGCGGTCGACGTCTATCAGGATCTGCTGCGTCTTTCCGTCGCCACGGCGGCCAACGACCACCGGCTCGGGGCGAACGAGGCGCCGCCGGCTATCATCTCCATTTTCCTCGGCGACGAGCTGACGGGGATCGTGAATTCCATCCGGTATGGCCGGGATTATGAGAAAGCGGCGGCGAAAGAAATGGACGGCGGAGTGAAGATACTGCCCCATTTTATGCGGGACACCACGGACCGCAACCGCACGTCCCCCTTCGCTTTCACCGGCAATAAATTTGAGTTCCGGATGCTCGGCTCGTCGCTCGCCATCGCCGGGCCGAATTTTGTCCTCAACACCTGCGTGGCCGAGATATTGGATGAATTTTCCACCTATTTGGAAGAAGCGGACGATTTTGATCAGGCGCTGGAAAAACTGCTGCGCGATACGGCGGAAAAGCATGAGCGCATAATTTTTAACGGCAATAATTACGCGGAGGAATGGGTGAGCGAGGCCCAAAGGCGCGGTCTGCTCAACCTGAAATCCACCCCGGAGGCGCTGCCCTATTTTTGCGGCGACAAGAGCATCCGGCTTTTCGGCAGACACAATATCCTGACGGAGGAAGAAATCCGCTCCCGCTGCGAGATTTTGCTGGAAAACTACAGCAAGACCATCCACATCGAGGCGCTGACGATGCTGGAGATGCTGAAAAAAGATATTTTGCCCGCGGCGACCTCTTATCTGAAAGAACTGACGGAAGTCGCCCTCAACAAGAAAAAACTGGAACTTCCGGCGGCTGCTTATAAGGCGGAGGAAAACCTCATCCTCAAGCTGTCCGCTCTGTACGCCAGCCTGAGCGCCCAGACCGATTTGCTGAACGAGATGGTCTTAGGGGCGGCCGAGCGGGGCGACGCCCATGAGGCGGCGGTTTATTACAAAGATAAAGTCCTGCCGGTGATGCAGGAGGCGCGCGCTCTCGCGGACGAGATGGAAGCGAACGCCGCGGAAAAATACTGGCCTTACCCGACCTACGGCAAGCTGCTTTTCAGCGTATGAGCTAACGCCGGGATCACTCGAAAACCGCCGCCGCGCGTTTGAGTTCCTGGATGATCCCGATCCGCTGCGGGCAGACGGATTCGCACTGAGCGCATTCGCTGCAACTCCCGGCGGTATTGCCGTGCCGCGTGTACAGGCCGTAAAAGCTTTTGGCGGGTTCCAGGCTGTCAAACATCAGATATTGATTCAGAAGACCGAAGATCTCCGGGATGACGATCCCCTGCGGGCAGCCTTTAAGGCAATAGGCGCAGTTGGTGCAGGGGACGCTTTCCACCGCGTTCAGGGTCTCCTTTACCTTTTCTATGACGGCGTATTCGGCGGGGGCGAGGGGGCGGAAATCCGACATGACGGCCAGATTATCTTCCATCTGCTCTATATTGGACATGCCGCTCAGCACCGTGATCACATTGTCCAGCGAGGCGGCGAAACGCAGGGCCCAGGAGGCGAAGGAC
>JAISEW010000120.1 GCA_031263945.1 Gracilibacteraceae bacterium
TCGCGGCGCGGGGGATCTCCGCGAACCGCAGAACAATCGTCCAGGACATAGATCAGCTTCAGGAGTTCGGTTTGGACATCATATGCAATAAGAGCAGGCAGAATCAATATTTTGTGGGCAGCCGGGCATTCGAGCTGCCGGAGCTTCAATGGCTGGCGGACGCCGCGCAAGCGTCAAAATGGCTCTCCGGGAAACACACCCAAGCCCTGATCCACAAATTAACCGGTCTCGCAAGCCGTCATCAGGCGGAGGAACTGCGGGGCAGCCTGTGTCCGGACGGACGGATCAAGCCGAAAACCGACCGGGCGTATATCGCGGCGGAGATACTGCGCGCCGCCATCCATACGAATCAGCGGGTGCGGTTCATGTATTATGAGTACGGCCCGGATAAGCAAAGATTATATAAGCATAACCGTCAGGTTTATGAATTCAGCCCCTACGCCTTCATCTGGAGCGACGACCGTTATTACGTCGCCGGCCACTCTGAAAGCCACGGGCGGATCGCTACGTTCCGGGTGGACAGAATTGCCGCGCCTGAACTGACGGAGGAACCCGCCGTTCCCAGGCCGGAGAACTGGAGCGCCGCCGAATACATCCGATCCGCGTTCCGGATGTACGACGGCCCGAAGCGGACGGTGACCCTCCGATGCGAGAACGCGCTGATGAAGGCCATCATCGACCGCTTCGGCGAGTCGGTGGAGACCCAAGCCGCGGACGCGGGGCATTTCCGCGCCACCGCCGATGTTTTGATCAGCAAAGCTTTTTATGGCTGGGTATTCGCCTATGACGGCGCGGTGGAGATCCTGTCGCCGCGTGAGGCGGCGGAGGAATATCGGGCCATGTTAGGCCGTGCGGTCGGGAAAGTTTAATAAATCAAGATTTTTAATCCCAAAAATGACTGAGGTGGCAGATTTTTTGACCACCTCATTTTTTTCGCCCAAAAACCTCTTGAAAATCGAACATATGTTTGCTATACTGGGTTCACGGCAATCTCCTGACGGTTCATGTCAAGCCGTAATTCATGGAGCAGCCGGATGTCCAACACCTTATGGCATCCGCAAAAAAGCGAACAATCCACGAGAGGAGTCATGTGCATGGGTGAGCAGAAAGCAAGTTTTGGCGCGTTCCTCAAAGAGAAACGGCGGCAGCGCGAGATTACGCTCAGGGCGATGGCTGAAATGGCGGGCGTATCCGCGGGATATTACTGCGACTTTGAGTCAGGCCGGCGCAATCCGCCGGATAAGGAAATCCTGGACAAAATGCTCAATGTGCTGCTTGTGCCGGATGAGGAACGGAGAATGTTCTACGACTTGGCGGGAAAGGCGCGAGCGGAAGCGCCGCCGGATCTGCCGGAATACATCAACGCCTATGAGGAGGTACGGGTCGCGCTGAGACTGGCCAAAGATAAGGGCGACGCCGGAATCCAGGTATGGCGGCGCGTAATCCATATGCTGGAAGAAGATTAGGAGGCGGACAGAATGATCGAATTCATCACCAGTTATTCTTTATCACAGATCCCCTACGTCACCGACGACGCCCTGGACGAATACGCCGAAGCCCTGGTTTATGACTTCGCCCGGGATTGTCTGCATACCCCCAAACCCATCGATGCGGAACGGTTCATAGAATACTACTTGGGCTTGTCTATAGAATACAGGCGAATCTGCTGCGAGCGCAAAGTCCTCGGCGTCACCGCGTTCAACAGCGGCATTCTGCAGATTATGGATGAACTGACAGGCAAGCCGGACGCTCTGGCTGTGAAGAAAGGCACGGTGATTATTGATTTGTCGCTGATGACCAGGCGCAATCTTCCGCGTCTGCGGTTTACCACCATGCACGAAGGGGCGCATTGGCTTCTGCACCGGAAAGCCTTCGCGCAAAGCAATCCTTTCGGGCCTGCCGGGATATTGGAGAATCAGTATCTGGCCGCGAAAGAGGGCAGAATGGATTACAGCCGCAGCCGCAAGAACCGCGCGGACAGCGATCGCATGGAGCGGCAGGCGGATTTTCTCGCCTCGGCCATCCTTATGCCCCGGCCCGCGCTCCGGGTGGCGTACCGTGAGTTCTTTACGGCGTATGGGGAGCGGCCCCGCCGCGTCGTTCGGGGAGCGAGCGGGCAGGATAATCTTTTTGCCGCGCGGCTGCCGGTTTTCGTGGCGGATAAGTTCAACGTGTCCAAACGCGCGGCGTTGATCCGGCTGGAGAAATTGAACGCGGTCACAGGCAGGGCCGCGAGGGAAACGGTGCGCGCTTGAAATAAGAATTGTTTTTGAAGGGGCGCGATGACTTTGCGCGTATAAGCGCGCTTAGCGTGTTCGCATTTATGCGGGCATCGTCCGGGGCATTTTTTTCAAAAAAGGCGGGAGGACATCATGAAAAACAATATCAGCGATACCGCCACAGGCGGAACATCATCAGGCAAACCGCGAACGAAGCGCGAGACGAAGGAACAGATTGTTTACAGCGCCCCAGAGGCAAACGCGATGGCGGCGGCGGAAGAACCGCTTGAATACCTCGTCCGGTGTCCCCGGTGTGACAGGCGGGTATTTGACATATCCGAACTGCCGCCGAATCTGATCCGGGTACGGCTGAAATGCCCCCATTGCCATAAGATTGTGGAAATCCCCTGCGCCGCGTATCTATTATCAAATCGGATAAACAGCGACAAAAATCATTAATCACGTGAATAGACGATTGACTACCGTGCAAGGAGACCGATCCGGGGGCCGTAAGCAGCAAAAGAGGCCCAAACCGGCGGCGAGTCATCAAATGGCCGGAGTAAAGCGAGATGAGCTTTACTCCGGCTGTTTTTTTCTCTTGCCCGTGTAATGCCTTAACGATGAAAGCGCGTCTCGCTTCACCCATGTGAAGGAGGCGCGCTTTTTTTGATGGATATGGCAACTAGGCGGGCGTCGTACCGCTCCCCGCCTTTCCCCGTTCGTTTTTTGAACCCAGTTCAAAAATGAACGGAGGGAACGGCGTATGAAAAATTACCGTGACAGTGATTACGCTGTCAACAAATACAGCGGCGGCATCGTATACCGCTTCGCGGACGGCAGCCGGCTGACGGTTACGCTTACGGATTATCTCGATGCGTATCTCGCGGAGCATCCGGATAAGACCGAGGCGGATCTCGCCGCGCTGAAGCAAATATCCGACGAGATATATCTCGACCAAGTTCGGGCCGAGAACGCGCAGACCAAGAAGAACGTATCCGAACACGCCCTGGAGAACGGCGGTCACTTTGGTGTCGTATCGATGGAGGAGGCGTTGCTGGACGCGCTTGACCGCCAAGCGGCGGTCAAGGCGTTTGCCGCGATGCTCAGGGACGGCGCGCTGACCGAGGCGCAGGAACGGCGGTTTCGGCTGCATATATTCGCCGGGCTGACATTTCGAGAGATCGCGGCGCGTGAAGGCGTAGCTGTCCGGGCGATCCAGCAGAGCGTCGCCGCCGCGGTGGACAAGCTCAAAAAATATTTTGAGCTTTTTTGAGTTTGGGCATATACAGACCCCCTGTTTCAGTGCAATAGGTGAAAGGCAAAAATCTGGTCTTGGGTACCACGCCTTTCACCGGTCTTTGACAAACACCGGCCTTCGGGCCGGTTATACCGGACGCCAGGTAACGTTACCGTCCCGCCGAGCGCATAGAAGACGCGGCGCCATGACCGTCCCGGAATCCTCCGGGCGCGGCGGCCGCCGCGGGCTTACAGCATCCCGCGCCAGCGTCCACCGAAGCCTCAACAGTTTCGGCGGACGGGGATGCCCGCGAAAACACGGGACGCCATAATGATACTTCCGAAGAGACAGGCCCGCCTACGAGGGTGAGCGGGAGAGGCGCCGCCGCGGTTGAAAAAGACCGCGGGGGGCCTCTATGCGGGGAGAACTCCCCGGCCTGGCGTTTCCCCCCGCATCCGGGTCGCGAGGTCAAATAGGATGCGTTCTGCTGAATTTGATAAAAGCTAGTCAAAGAATACGCGATTGGCGGCAGAACCGTGGGCATGGGCTTTTTTTCACTCCATGCCCATCATTGTGCCGCCAATACGGATTGGAGCATCCCATGAAGAAATTATACGCGCCGGAGCGTCTGAGGGCGCTTCTGCG
>JAISEW010000135.1 GCA_031263945.1 Gracilibacteraceae bacterium
TATCACGCTGTTCCACACAATATATAGTACTTTATGATCAATACATCCACAAATTATAGTGTGTATCAGCAATTTCAATGACGGGGAGGGGTTGCAAGCCCCTTTGCTTCGTGATATACTTATGCTGCGCGGCCGCTGATATTGTTTTTATCGGCGATTGTTTGCTATTTCAGCGGTAAAGGCGCTAATTTATCGAAAGAATTGTCTCGCCCTGCTTGACAGTCTTTCGGCGAAATGAGGATGGAGTTAATGAACGATGCTTGGCGGGGTTTTCACAAAGGAGCCTGGCAAACAGAAATCAATGTGCGGGATTTTATCCTGAAGAACCATATTCCCTATGAGGGCGGCGACTCCTTTTTGTCCGGGCCGACCGAACGCACCCGGCGCCTGATGCGCCATGTGGAGAGCCTGTCGCGCCGCGAGGCTCAGGCGGGCGGCGTGCTGGACATCGACGTTTCCACGGTTTCCTCGCTCACCTACTATCGGCCCGGGTATATCGACAAAGCCGATGAACTGATCGTCGGCTTGCAGACCGACCAGCCCCTGCGCCGCGGCGTGCATCCCTTTGGCGGGGTGCGCATGGTGCGCTCGGCGGTGGAAGCATACGGTTATAAGCTCAGCGATAAAATCGAGGATGAGTTTCAGTTCCGCACCACCCACAACGACGGCGTTTTTCGCGCCTATACCGATGAAATGCGCGTGGCGCGGAGCGCCGGCCTGATCACCGGTCTGCCTGACGCTTACGGACGGGGGCGTATTATCGGCGATTACCGCCGCGCGGCGCTCTACGGCGTAGACCGCCTGATCGAGCAAAAAAAGCGGGACAAAGCCCAAATCGGCGCGGGCGAAATGGACACGGAGAGCATCCGTCTTTCCGAGGAGCTTTTTCAGCAGATCGTTTTTCTCAAACGACTGAAGGAGATGGCGTCGCTTTACGGCCTGGACATCAGCGACCCCGCCCGGAACGCGCGCGAAGCGACGCAGTGGCTGTATTTCGCCTATCTGGGCGCGATCAAGGAGCAGAACGGCGCGGCGATGTCTTTGGGGCGCGTCAGCAGTTTCCTGGACGTCTACATCGAGCGCGATATCCGGGAAGGAACGTTGGACGAAAGCGGCGCCCAGGAGCTTTTCGACGATTTCGTGATCAAACTGCGATTGGCGCGCATCCTGCGTACGCCGGAGTATAACGAGCTCTTCGGCGGCGATCCGATGTGGATCACCGAAGCCATCGGCGGTATGGCCGAGGACGGCAGCACGCTGGTGAGCAAAAGTTCGTTTCGTATCCTCAACACGCTCTACACTCTGGGTCTCGCGCCGGAGCCTAATCTGACGGTCCTCTGGTCAAAAAATCTGCCGGAGGGCTTTAAGCGGTTCTGTGCCAAGGTCTCCATTGACACCGACTCTATCCAGTACGAAAACGACGACCTCATGCGCCCCATTTACGGGGACGATTACGCTATCGCCTGCTGCGTCTCGGCTATGGAGATCGGCAAGCGGCTACAGTTTTTTGGCGCGCGCTGCAATCTGCCCAAGCTGCTCCTTTTGGCCATCAACGGCGGATACGATTGCCGCGAAAAAGAGCGCATCGGCCCGCAGACAGGCCCGCTCCGGGGAGAGCGGCTCAATTATGACCAAGTCATGGAACGTCTGCGGATCTATATGCCCTGGCTGGCCAGTCTCTATGTCAACGCTCTCAACATCGTGCATTATATGCACGACAAATATTTTTATGAAAAATTGCAAATGGCGCTGCATGATACCGACGTCAAACGCTTCATGGCCTTTGGCGTGGCCGGGCTTTCCGTGGCGGCGGACTCGCTTTCGGCTATCCGCTACGCTGCGGTCGCGCCGATCCGCGACGAGGAAGGCTATATCACCGGGTTTTTGACGGCGGGCGAATTCCCGGCTTTTGGCAACGACGACGACCGGGTCGACCTGATCGCCGCCCAGCTGCTAAAGGATTTTTACGACTGCCTCCGGCAGAATAAGACCTACCGGAACGCCGAACACACTTTGAGCGTCCTGACCATCACCTCCAACGTAGTCTACGGCAAAAAAACCGGCGCGACCCCCGACGGCCGCGCGGCGGGCGAACCGTTCGCCCCCGGGGCCAACCCCATGCACGGGCGCGAGAAAAACGGCGCTCTGGCGGCGCTCAATTCCGTGGCCAAACTGTCCTACGACGTTTGCCGCGACGGAATATCGAACACATTCTCCATCGTGCCCGAGGCGCTCGGTCACCGGGAGAGCGAGCGGCAGGAAAACCTCTGCGCGATCCTCGACGGGTATTTCGCCAAAGGCGGGCAGCACCTCAACGTGAACGTCCTCCGCCGCGAAACTTTGCAAAAAGCCTATGAGGATCCGGATGCCTATCCAAATCTTACCATTCGGGTGTCGGGCTACGCGGTGAACTTCCGCAAGCTCTCCCGCGAGCAACAGGCGGAAGTGATCAGGCGCAGTTTCCACGAGGTCGTGTAGCCTTTGCCGGGGCGGGTTTCGAGCCTGCAAAGCCTTGGCGCGGCAGACGGGCCGGGCGTGCGCTTTGTGATTTTTTTGCAGGGCTGCCCGCTCCGCTGCCCTTATTGTCATAACCCCGAAACCTGGGCGGAAAACGGCGGCCAGACGATGGAAGCCGGCGAGTGTCTGGAAAAAATCCGGCGCGCGCGGCCCTATCTGAGCGGCGGCGTGACGTTGAGCGGCGGAGAGCCGCTGTTGCAGGCGGGCTTCGCGCTGGAACTTTTCCAAAAGCTGAAAGCGGAATGTTTTCACACGGCGCTGGACACCTCCGGCTGTCTGGAACCGCCGGAACTTGGCGCCTTGCTTGACGTAACGGATCTGGTCTTGCTTGATATCAAGCGCGTCAACGCCCGGGATTGCCGGCGGGAATTCGGATTGTCCCTGGAGCTTCCGCTGCGCCTTTTGCGGCGTTTAGAGGAACGGAACAAACCCGTCTGGATCCGCCAGGTGATCGTGCCGGGTATAAATGATAAAGAAGATGAACTAAAAGATTTGCGGAAACTGGCGGGATCCTTTTCCTGCGTGAAAAGGCTGGAACTGCTGCCCTTCCGCAAGCTTTGCGCGCCCAAATACGCGGCGCTGGGACTGCCTTTCCCCTACGGGGATAAAGAGGAGCTGCGGGAAGACCGGCACAGGGAGCTTCAGGAAAACTACGGTTTTATTATGTGACTATTTCCCGGCAAGTCCCAATCGGGGCGCCAGCAGCCGGAACAGCGCGTACAGGAAAAGTCCGGCGCAGACTACGGCGATCTGGGCATATTTTGTGATGTACAAAAACCGCGTCACAGGCGCCGCCTCGTAATCCGCGCCCACGACGGCGATGTATTCACCGGCGGGATCCTGGATCCCTTCGTAGGCGGAAATCCGGGCGCTGCTCCAGCCGGCCGCGTAACGCTCGGAAGCGTCCAGTCCGCGCACGGCCCGCTCCGTCATCGCGTCGTCGATATTGTCGTCCACCGCGCCGGCGGGAAAATATCGCGGATGCTCCGGCCCGCGGCCGTCCACTACATAATACCAGTGAAATTCCTCGTTTTTAGCCACGATAAACAGGCCGCGCAATTCATGCTCCGCCAACATTTCCTCCATTCGCGCCCGCAGCGCCAAAAAATAAGGGTCTTTTTCGTCGGGTTCCCGCGTGATCCGCGCTATTTCCGCCGCGTCCAGACTCGCGCTCAGAAGCTGCGCCGCGTTATAGGCCCGCGCCGCCACAATGTCCACCGCTAACTGTTTGGCGCGAAAATTGCCCAGCCCCACCGTTATGACAAATATGAACAAAAGTGTTATCGCAATGATCTGTTTTCCATGAACGCCTTGCCCCATTTAGTAATTCCTTTCAGCACGGCTGTTTCCGCCGCGCCGGGACGGTTATTTCAGCCCGATATGGATCTCGCCGTCCACATTCGTGACGCGGCAGTTATAGGCGGTATCGTCAAGACGGCGTCTGGCGTTCAGCACAGTCAGGTCAGCCCCGGGATAGGCCGTGCCGATCAAAATAGCTCCCCGCGCCATTTCCTGTCCCTTCGCTTCCAGGCCGGTCAGCGCCGCGTTGGTTTTAGCGAGCTTGATTTTTATCGCCGCCTGCTGTTCTTTCAGACTTTGGACGATCTGCGCTTTTTCCGGCGACACTTCTCCCTGTTTTTGGAAAATAGCATTGATGGAGTCCAGCTTCGCCTGTTCCGCTTTCGCTTCCTCGCGCAGGCGGCGGATCTCCTCCGTGTGATAAGGCAGCGGCTGGATGACGAGTTTTGTCGGAATGCTCCGGTATTCGGCGCCGACGGAGCGCGCTTCGATCTTTTTCATTGACATGAGGACGCCGCCGATAACGCAGCCCGGCGTCGTCGTGACCAGCACGGCCCCGCCGCATTCGATCCGGCAGTTTATGGCGCTGCCAAGCATGACGTCGCCTTTAGCGTAAACAATAGTATGTTCCAGAAATTTACAGCGAACCTGCCCCTCAGCGCGCAAAACGCCGCGGGAATTGCCGTTCATGCCGTATTCGATCACAATATCTCCGCCCGCGACTAAAGTTGCGTCCTCCACCATCTGCCGCACTTCGATATTGCCGGTGGCCTGTACGCGAAAACCGCTGCGCACCGCTCCTTTGACGACGATATTTCCCTCGACGCTCAAATTGCCCGTGGAAAAATCGACGTCGCCCTCGATGGTCACGGTGTTTTCCACATCCAGCCGGCCCCGCTTCTGCCGAATGGTCCCGTCGATAACAGCGATCAATTCGGCGCCTGATTCGCTTAAGGCGGTGTTTTGCCCCTTGGGCGCGGAGACGGTCCGCCCCGGCCGGCCGGGGATGACCGCTCCTTTGACGCTCACGCCGTTGACCGCCGCGGTCGGCGGGTGGAGACGGCAAAGGACGTCGCCGGCTTTGACCGCTACGAGCCAATAAAGATTTTTATAATCTATCCGGTTTTTTTCATTGTCGGCCACCTGGGTGAAACGCGCCTTTTCCGGCACATCGATCAGGTATTCCACGTAACCGTCCCGGCCGTGCGCCGGCAGGGCCCCCTCCGCCAGCAAAACCAGGCGCATGGGACGCGTCAGCGCCTCGGTCAGCGCCGATTCGACGACGCCGTGCGTGACGCCGCGAGCCGACATTTCATCGCGCGCCCTCTCGAGCCCCACCGGTTCGCCGCGGCGGTGCGGCGGGAAAACAAAGATCCAGGCTTTTGTTTCATCCCGGTCGAACATGATCGCCGTCAGACCGGGGACCGGGGCGCCGGAAGGCGAATTCCACTCCTCCAGCAGTTTGGCGGCCTGAACATCCAGTTCCAGCCAATAGGGCAGGAACTGCTCCCCGTCCTCCGCGCCGCCGCCGGTAAAAATACCCATATTAAGCGGCGCGTCCTCCCGCAGACCGCGCCAAAGCCGGTACAGCTCGCACAAATGCGGCGCCGGTATACTCGGATTTTTCCCATCAGTCATGTGCGCACCGCCTTCCTGATATTGGAATTGGAAAACAGGACGCCGTTCGACGCCCTGTTCCCCAAGGTACTGCCCGAAATAAAACACATCGTCGTTTCGGGCGGACCCAAGCCGCAATTCAGGCCGAATCCGTTATCAGGCGTATGTGTCCAATAAGTTAGCCGCCGGCGGGAGCATTTGTTCTATCATGTTCATTCCGGTCTGCTCCTCCAGTTCCATAGACTTATCAAGCATCTGCAACCCAACCTGATACATCAACTGCGTTTGTTTCATATTCAGACCGACCGCGGCAATGGACATTGAAAAATCCATATTTACATCATCTCCATCCCCAGAGGATAGGCTTACTATACCATGTATGCCCCTGAGCGTCAAGCATGGGGCGGAAAAAATTCGACGGCGCGAGACCCGATCTGTGATTTCTTCAAAGTCTTACCTATATAGAATAGTTACACCCTTTTATACTTACCCTCCGGCGCATAAAAATCTTGATTTTTTTACAAACACGCTATATAATAAAAGTGTAAATAACTGTAATCAATCACTGGACATCAGGAGACTTCCCGGTGGAATATCACCCGATAAAGCATTTGGCGCCCGGTTGGTTCGCGGTCGTCATGGGTACGGGCGGTTTAGCCAACATCTTTTACAACTGGCGTTTCGATTTCGCTCCCGCCGCCGGCGCCGGTGTTTTTCTCGCTGGTCTGACCGCCGGTATATACATCCTGCTCGCCGGCCCTTGGCTGACGCGCTGGCTGCGCTATTTCGGCTATGTGCGGCGCGATTTGCATCACCCGGTCACTGTGAATTTTTTTGTCATGGCCGGCGTCGGCACCGCCATCGTCGGCACGAATATCTCCGCTATCTGGAGCCGCTGGCTGCCTTCCGCCTGCGTTTACCCGCTCATGCTCGCCCTTTGGCTTATCGCCTGTTTTATCGTCACGGCTTTTACGTTTTACACCACTTTCCGTCTCATGCGCGCCGAAGACCCGCCCGACCCCGCCGCAGTGAATTTTTCCTGGATCATGGCGCCGGTAGCCAATATGGCCTTGCTGCTCTTAGGTAATCCCTTGCTCATTTTAGCCGTCACGCGCCATCCCGGACACGCCGCGCCGATTTTTATCCTGAACGCGATCTTTTTCGGAATCGGCTTTTTCCTCTTTATTTTTCTCAGCTCTGTCATTTTCGCCCGTCTCGCTCAATACGCCCTGCCGCCGGCCGCCGCGACCCCGACGTTCGGCATTTTCCTCGGCGCCGCCGGACTGGCTGTCAACGCCATCGTCGCTATGGGCGAAAACGCAGAGGCTCTGGGTTTTTTCACCGCCATGCCCCTGCTGTATTTCATCTCGCTCACTATATGGGGGTTCGGTTTTTGGATAATCGGCATCATCATCATCATCTGTCTGCATCGGCTGCGCCGGGGCGGCATCCCTTTTTCCCTCGCCTGGTGGGCTTTCATCTTTCCGCTGGCCGCTTATACCGTCGCCAGTCAGAAGATTGCCGCCTGGTACGGAGGGCCGCTCACGACCGGCTGGGCGATTTTACTGACCGCGCTGCTCACTTTGCTTTGGCTTTACACTTTTGGTCAGACTTTGCGGGGCGTTTTGGACAAATCACTGTTCACCGGCGCTCCGCTGCGCGCGCCTGAACCGGCTTCCATGCCCCGGAGCGGTTGAGGCGGTAGGAGGATCATAAAATATGGAAACCATGGTCAGCGAAAAATTACAGCTGCTGCCGGCCCGGCCCGGAGTATATCTGATGAAAAACGCCGCCGGGGAAATTTTGTACATCGGCAAGGCCAAAACGCTGAAAAACCGTGTGCGCTCCTATTTCACCGGCTCGCATGACGCAAAAACGCAAGCTTTAGTGGCGCGTATCGCTGATTTTGAGTATGTCGTGACTTCCTCGGAAATGGAGGCCTTCATTCTTGAGGCCAACCTGATCAAAGAACACGCGCCTCCCTATAACATCATGCTGAAAGACGACAAGTCCTACCCTTATTTACTCATAACAGCGGAAAAACATCCGCGCATCCTCGTGTCGCGCACGCCCAAACAAAAGGCCGGACGCTATTACGGCCCTTACCCCAACGTGACGGCCGCCCGGGAAGCGGCGCGCCTGCTGAACCGCCTGCTGCCCCTGCGCAAATGTAAAACTTTGCCGGATAAAGCCTGCCTTTACAACCATATCGGGCAGTGCCTGGCCCCTTGCGTGCGCGCCGTCCCGGAAACGGAATACCGGGACATCATCGCCAAAGCCGCCCTTTTTCTCAAAGGCGAGCAGCAGGAGATCCTCCGCTGGCTGAAGGAAAAAATGAACCAGGCCTCGGCGGACCTGCGTTTTGAGCAGGCGGCCGAATACCGGGATCTGATCGGCGAACTGCGGCATTTGCGCGAAAAACAAAGCGCTCTGTTAGGTGATGAGCGCGACCGGGACGTCGTCGCCTGGGCTCATAATGACGCGCTGCTCTGTGTGCAGATCCTTTTTTACCGCCACGGCGGCCTGATCCATCGCGGCAGTTTTCTCACTCCTTTTTACGAACTGC
>JAISEW010000184.1 GCA_031263945.1 Gracilibacteraceae bacterium
CTGTGATTGGCTCATTGTGATCTTGTCCTTTTCCATGTACCCATCATACTCCATTTTGAGAGAGAGGGGACATATTCCCTTGATAGTTTACAGGGTGACAATATCACTTGATAAACACATGACTGACATAACCGCTTTTGCTTTTTTCGCGGAAATACGTTATAATATTGAGGGAAAGAGACGTGGCGCCGACGGACCGCGGCGCTGAAAAATAAATTGGGATGTGATAAAATGCTTACGGACTGGAAAAAAGATGTGGAAGCCTTAGCAATGCGTTTAGCTGATTTGAGGGTTTCCCTTTGACCTCGCTCACAAAGCGGAGCGAGCAGGCGAACTGGAAAAAGAACTGAATAGGCCCGATTTCTGGGATGATCCGGCGGCGGCGCAGCCCGTCATGCGTGAATTGTCCGCCTGCCGCGACAAAATTGCTCTTGCGGCGGAGATCCAAGGTCAGGTCGACGATTTGCAGACGCTTTACGACCTGGGCGTGGAAGAAAACGACGATTCACTGGAAGCGGAGCTGATCCAGGGTGTAAGGAACATGGAAAAACGCTTCGACAAGCTGGAGCTGGAGATCCTTTTGAGCGGCCCTTATGATAAAAACAACGCCATCCTGACCCTCCACGCCGGCGCGGGCGGCACCGAAGCCCAAGACTGGGCGCAGATGCTTTACCGCATGTATGTCCGCTGGGGAGAACTGCGCGGATTCAAGGCGGAGACCATGGATCTGCAGCCGGGCGACGAAGCCGGGATCAAGAGCGTCACTTTTTCGCTCGCCGGCGAAAACGCCTACGGCTACGCCAAATGCGAGAAAGGCGTGCACCGGCTCGTGCGCATCTCGCCGTTTGACGCTTCCGGGCGCCGGCACACCTCTTTCGCTTCGCTGGACGTGATCCCGGAAGTGGATAGCAGCGTGGAAATAACTGTCAACCCGGAAGACCTCAAAGTAGACACTTACCGCTCCAGCGGCGCGGGCGGCCAGCACGTGAACAAAACGGAATCCGCCGTGCGCGTCACCCATTTGCCGACGGGCATCATCGTGGCCTGTCAGAGCGAGAGGTCGCAGATCCAAAACCGCGCTTACTGTATGCGCATTTTACAGGCAAAACTCCTGGAACTCAAACGCAAAGAACAAGCGGAGGAAATTTCCGGTCTGCGGGGCGAGCAAAGCGATATCGCCTGGGGCAGTCAGATCCGTTCCTACGTTTTTCATCCTTACAGCATGGTGAAAGACCACCGCACGAGCGCGGAAACAGGCAATGTCAACGCAGTCATGGACGGGGAGATCGATCTGTTCGTGGCGGCTTATCTGCAGAGCCAGGCGGCGCAGGCGGGATGATTTTTGATCAGCGAAAATGGGCGATATCTCCGTCCCGCATGATATAATCTTTACCCTCCGAGCGCACCAGCCCTTTTTCCCGCGCGCCGGCCAAACCGCCCTGCGCGGTGAAATCGTCGCAGCTCACTATTTCCGCCCGGTGAAAACCGCGCTCAAAATCCGTATGGATGACTCCAGCCGCCTGCGGCGCTTTCGTGCCGGCGCGGATCGTCCACGCTTTCACTTCGAGCGGGCCGGCCGTGAAAAACGTCATAAGGCCGAGCAGGCGGAAAGCGCTCCGGATCAGGCGGTCCAGCCCGGTCGCCTCCAAACTGAGCGCGGCGAGGAACATTTTTTTGTCGTCCTCGTCCAACTCGGCGATTTCCGCCTCGCTGCCGGCGCAAATCGGGATGACCTCGGCTTTCAAGGCCAGGGCCTCCGCCCTCACCGCCTCCACGAACGGGTTGCCGGCCGCCGGCAAATCGCTTTCGGCGACATTGGCCGCGAAAATCACTTTTTTCAGCGTTAAAAGAGGCAGATTTTTCAAGAGCGCTTTTTCGCTTTCGCTATAATCAAGGGCGCCGGCGGGACGGCCCGCGTCGAAAGCCGCTTCTATCCGCTCCGTCAGGGCTATTTCTTCCCGGACGGCGGCGGCGGGGCCGGATTTCAGCGCGGCGTCGAGGCGATGCCTGCGTTTGGCCAGCGTCTCCATATCCGCGAGGATGAGTTCCAAGTTGACGACGTCGATATCACGCCGTGGATCAACGTCGCCCGTCACATGGGTGATATTGTCGTCGATAAAACAGCGCACGACGTGTATGATCGCGTCCACTTCCCGGATGTGCGCCAGGAATTTGTTGCCGAGACCCTCGCCGCGGCTGGCGCCGGCCACGAGACCGGCGATGTCCACAAACTCCACCGTCGCCGGCACGATCCGCTCCGGCCGCGCGATATCCGCCAGCGCCTGAAGTCTGGCGTCCGGGACCCGCACTACGCCGACATTGGGGTCGATCGTGCAAAAAGGGTAATTCGCGACGTCGGCGCCCGCTTGCGTCAGCGCGTTAAACAGCGTTGATTTGCCGACGTTGGGCAGGCCGACTATTCCTACGCGCAAAGCCATTAAGTTTGACCTCCGATTTTCGTGGAAATAATTGCCGAATAAAGACGGCGCTTTAACTACAAGTATTTTAGCCTATCCGCCCCGAAAATTCAAGCCGGGTGGAAATTTGGCTTGCGAAAAAATTATCAGAATATACTGAAATATATAACGGGCTTTAGGGAAGTCCGCTGCAAAAGAGAGGTGATCATCTTGGATTTTAACCAGGTGTTTAATCTGACCGCGTTCTTCACCAGCCCCTTCATGCTGATGTTTGCGACGGTGGCCCTGGGTTTGTGTTTCGGTCAAATCAGGTTTGGAAAATTCAGTTTCGGCACGTCCGGCGCCCTGTTTGTCGGTTTGTTCATCAGCTGGCTCGCCTATTACCTCGGCTCTCGCCTGCCGGAAAGCAGCCCCTCCTACGCGGCGGTCCGGCGGGCGCTGGACAGCAGTCTTGTGTCCAGTCAGTTTTTCGATCTCTTCCTCGTCATCTTCGTGGCGGCTGTGGGTCTTCACGCGGCGCGGGATATCCTGATCGTCGTGAAGAAGTACGGTCCCCGTTTCATCGTGCTGGCCGTGCTGACGGTGACGGTGGGCTTTCTCGCCACTTACGGCCTGACGCTGGGCCTTTCCTCCGGCGGCAGCGTCTCTCCTTTCCGCGTCTCCGGCGTGCTCACCGGCGCCCTGACCAGTTCGCCGGGTTTGGCGGCGGCGCTTGAGACGGCCGGCGCGGAGACGAGACACATCGGCGAAAAATACCAGGCTGCCGGTTTGGAGCGAAAACAGAAGATCCTCGACGCCATATCCCCGCATACGGCGCTGAACGCAGCGGAGATACCGGCGCTGACTGACGAGCAAGTGGTGATCTACGCCGAGCGGGCCGCCGCGGATATAGGCGTGGGGCACGCCGTCAGCTACCCTTTCGGCGTCCTCATCGTCATCCTCGCCATGAATTTCTTCCCGAAGATCTTCCGCATGAATATCGACGAGGAATGGGAACGCTATCGGACGGAACTGTATGGCGACGGCGCTGAGGTGAAGGAAAAACCGGAAGGCAAATTCAGCATTCCCGCCTTTTTCTTCGTCGCCGTGATCGGTTATTTTGTCGGGGGCATCTCCATTCCGCTGGGCCCCGTCGGCGACTTTTCGCTGGGCTCCACGGGCGGCGTCCTCATCATGGCTCTCGTTATCGGCTGCATCGGCAAGATCGGCCCGCTGAACTTTCGCATGGAGGAAAAACCGCTTGTTTTCCTGCGCGAACTCGGGCTCAGCTTCTTTTTGGCCATCGTCGGCCTGCGCTACGGCGGCGAGGTCGTCAAATCCTTGGCGGAATCCGGCGTCATGCTTATTCTCGTAGCCGTCGCCGTGGCCTCGGCTTCGGCGCTGTTTAGCCTGCTGCTGGGCCGCTACGTCTTCAAGATCAATTGGATACTGCTTTCCGGCGCCATCTGCGGGGCCATGACCGCTACGCCCGGACTCGGCGCCGCCGTCGATTCCCTGAAAAGCGACAAACCCGCCGCGGGCTACGGGACTGCTTATCCATTTGGTCTGCTCATGACGGTGATCTGCTGCATCATATTGCACAAACTGCCAATGTGAGGACAATGCAGGTACGAGACTGCCGCTTTAGCGGCATAGTCGAGTCCGCACTGTGGCCTAGAGCGCCTCGCGCCGCAGGCGCTTAGGCGGTCTTGCCAACAGTGTATAGTGTACAAATGGAGGAGGAGGGAGTTGAGAGTTGAGAGAGGAGAGTTGAGAGGTTGGGAGAGGGAGAAGGGATGGATTCCGGCATAAAGCCGGAATGACGGGGACGATGGCCCCGTAGGGGACGGGCTTGACTTGCCCGTCCTGCCTCTCCGGTCATTTCCACGGAACCCATCCCCGTTCTGCATCTCCGGTCTGCAGGGGTTCAAAATTTTGAACCCTTACCCGGAATCTGAACTTTAACAATTGAGCGGCGTCAACCTCTTGCCTTCTTGCCGTTTATGATGTAGTATAGCATCAAACGGGAGGGGAAATAATTGCGCTGCCCTTATTGCCGGAACGAAGAAAGCAAAGTGATCGACTCGCGTCAGAGCGAAGGCGGCATGGCCATACGCCGGCGGCGGGAGTGCGAGGTTTGCCAGAAGCGGTTCACCACATATGAGCGATATGAGGATATCCATTTGGTGGTCGTGAAAAAAGATGAGCGCCGCGAGCGGTTTTCCCGCGCGAAACTGTTGGGCGGACTGCTTCGCGCCTGCGAAAAACGGCCTATTTCCACCGAAAAACTCAATGAATTGGTTTTGGCTGTGGAACGGGAAATATGGAACAGCGACGCGACGGAGGTGAGCAGCGCCATGATCGGCGAAAAAGTGATGGAAAAACTCTTCGGTCTGGATGAGATCGCCTATATCCGCTTTGCTTCCGTCTACCGCCAGTTCAAGGATATAGACCGTTTCATGGAGGAACTGAATCATCTGGTGAACAGCAAAAGCCATCAGTAGGACCTCTAAATACTCAGATACTCGAAAGGCGGTATTTATGAATCATCTGGCTGTCGTCATTCAAGCCGCGGACAATGTCGCGACGGCTGTCGCCGATTTATCAGCCGGGGCGGCCGTTTCCTTTTTTGTCGGGCAGGACGCGCGCGATTGCGAGCTTCAGGAAGACATCCCCATCGGGCATAAGTTCGCGATACTGGATATTCCGGCCGGGGAGGCCGTAATAAAGTACGGCGAAGCCATCGGAACGGCTGCCGCCGCCATACCCCGCGGCGCGCGCGTCCATATTCACAATATGGAAAGCCGGCGCGGGCGCGGCGACCAATCATAATTTGGGAGGGCTGAAAAACATATGAACACGGATCTTATCCCGGACGGCGCGGCGCTCGGCGCGGAAGAAACATTTTCAGGCTATCGGCGCGAAAACGGGCAAACCGGCGTGCGCAACCATTTGGCTGTCATTCCGACTTCTGTGTGCGCCGCCGTCGTCGCCGCCAGAATTGCCGATCTGGTGGAAGGCGCCGTCGCTATTCCCAATCAACACGGCTGCTGCCAGGTCGGCGCGGACTTCCAGCAGACAAAACGCACGCTGATCGGGCTCGGGCAAAATCCGAACGTCGGCGCCGCGCTCGTCGTAGGTCTCGGATGCGAAAATATTGACGCTGCCGAAATAGCCGCCGCCATCGCCCGGACCGGCAAAAAAACGGACCATCTCCTCATTCAGGACTGCGGGGGCACATTGAGCGCCACGGCCGAGGGAGCGCGCCGCGCCGCGCCGCTGGCCCGGGAACTGTCCGCCATGCGCCGGACGCCATGTCCGGTCGCCGGCCTTGTCCTTGGCGTGGAGTGCGGGGGCTCGGATTTCACCTCCGGCCTGGCTTCCAACCCGGCGACCGGCGCCGCTTCCGATCTCCTGATCCAGGCGGGAGGGGTTTCTATTCTTTCGGAAACCACGGAATTCATTGGGGCGGAACATATTCTGGCCGACCGCGCCGAAACGCCGGCCGTCGCCCAGAAGCTGCTCGCCATCGTCCGGGCCTGCGAACAACGCTCCCTCGCCCAACACGTGGATCTGCGCGGCAGTCAGCCAACCCCGGGCAATATAGCGGGCGGGCTGACCTCGATCGAAGAAAAATCCCTGGGCTGTATCCATAAGGCCGGCACGGCGCCGATCAGGGATGTGCTGGCCTACGCCGAGGCGCCGGTCGGCAAGGGCTTGTTTATCATGGACTCTCCGGGGCAGGATGTGGATTCCGTCACGGGTATGCTGGCGGGCGGCGCCACTGTTATCCTGTTTACGACCGGCCGCGGCACGCCGACCGGTTCTCCTTTCGCCCCCGTTCTCAAAATATCGGCTAACGCGGATACCTGCGTCAAGATGAAGTATAATATCGATATCGACGTTTCGGAAATTATCCGGGGCGAAGCTTCCATTGCCGCGAGCGGCCGCCTGATATTTACGGAAATGCTCCGCGCGGCAAGCGGCCGTTTGACAAAAGCGGAAAGCCTGGGACACCGTGAATTCGGCATTTACAAGATCGGCCCGACGTTCTGAACGCAGTGCCGCCTACGGCCGCGCGCGCACAGGTATATAGATGATTTGGCCCGGCTGGATATTCGTGTTGTTCAGTTGGTTATAATTGACAGCTAAGGCGATCAGAGCGCCTGAATCCAGGCCTTGATTGTGTTTGGCGGTCAAGGCCCATAAAGTGTCGCCGCTTTCCACCAGCGCGGGCACAAAATCATAGCTGTAAACCGTCCCCTGCTGCGGCGCTGAAACGGCCAGCAGCGCGCTGAACGCCAGAGCGGCAATGAAGAGATTCCGCCGCCCGCCTGGTATCCGCAGTTGTTTTCGCATCTCCGTAAACCTCCTTCGACAGCGAACATATGTTCTTATTTCTGATTATAACGCGAACCTATGTTCGTGTCAAGCGGTTTAGAAAAATAATCGTAAGATACGGCGAGAACAAATATAACGCCGCGAAAGAAGAGAGCGGTGCGTTCGCCCAATATGGTGTGATCACCCATGAGTGTGGCATTGCGGAGATTTATCGCAGCGCGCAGGACATACCCCCGGCCGTGTCGGTCGCGCCTGAACGCGATGCAGAGCCGGTCATGGTTCGCGACGCGGATTTGGCCGCGCTGCTGCTTGAAATGCACGCGGTCGGCGGCGATTATATGGCCTATCGGCTGGCTTACGGCAGGGATTTTTTGCAGAAGCTCATACACAGCATGGCGACGCTGAACGAGGCGATGGCGAAACCGTACCCATCCTTCGATCTTTTTGACCTGACAACGGGCTTGGTTGGAACGGCAATCGTCTGCGCCATTGTCTACGCGAAAAAGAAAAACGCGAAAAAATACCGGAAGGATATTGAGTACGGATCGGCCCGCTGGGGCAAGCCAGACGACATCAAGCCGTTTATGGACGCGAACCCGGAAAACAACATCATCCTGACTCAGACTGAGGGTCTGACCATGAACCCGCGCCCGGCCAATCCCAAGTACGCGCGCAACAAGAATATGCTGGTCATCGGCGGTTCCGGTTCCGGCAAGACGCGGTTCGTACTTAAGCCGAACCTCATGCAGTGCCGGTCAAAGGATTACCCGGTGTCGTTCGTCGTCACCGATCCGAAAGCGAGCATCATCACGGAATGCGGCAGGATGCTCCGGCGCTGCGGTTACCGGATCAAAGTGCTGAACACCATTAACTTCGGCAAGTCGCAGCATTACAACCCTTTTTCCTACATCAAGTCCGAAAAGGACATTCTGAAGCTCGTCACCACGCTGATCGCCAACACGAAGGGCGAGAAAAAAGGCGGGGACGAGTTTTGGGAGAAAAGCGAGACCCTGCTCTACACGGCGCTCATCGCCTATCTTCACTACGAATCGCCTGAGAACGAGCGGAACTTCTCCACCCTCGCCGAGATGATCGGCGCGATGGAGGTTCGCGAAGAGGATGAGGAGTTC
>JAISEW010000186.1 GCA_031263945.1 Gracilibacteraceae bacterium
GGGATTTCAAACGCGCCCGGCGTCCAGACCAGATCTATGTTTTCCGGCAAGGTCCCGTGGCGCAGCAGCGCGTCTTCCGCGCCGCCTATGAGTTTACTGGTGATGAATTCATTGAAACGAGAGGCGACGAGACAGAATTTAAGGCCCTGACCGATGAGTTTTCCTTCGATAACATTAGGCATGATTTCCCCTCCGAATAATTATTTGACTTCTGACCGGACGCGAAGATCCGGCGTCGTTTTCACACGGTTCCCTCATTGCTTCCGGATAGATAGTGGCCCAGTTTGGATTTCTTCGTGACCAGGTATTTCTTGTTTTCCGGGCGCGGCGGGATCTCGATCGGCACGCGCTCCAGCACTTCGATCCCATATCCTTCCAGCGCCACGATCTTGCGCGGGTTGTTCGTCATCAGCCGGACTTTTTTCACGCCGAGATCGACGAGGATCTGGGCGCCGATGCCGTAGTCCCGCAGATCGGGGGCGAAACCCAGATCGATGTTGGCCTCGACGGTGTCGCGCCCTTCTTCTTGCAGTTTATAGGCTTTGATTTTATTGAACAAACCGATGCCCCGGCCTTCCTGCCGCATATAGAGCAGCAGCCCGCGCCCGGTCCGCTCGATCTGAGCCAGCGCCGCCGCCAGTTGGTCGCGGCAGTCGCAGCGGCGGGAGTGAAAAACGTCACCGGTCAGGCATTCCGAATGGACGCGCGTGAGTACGGGCTCGCCGTCGCTGATATCGCCCTGAAACATAGCCAGATGCTCCTGATGGTCGATGTGGCTGCGATAGGCGACGGCGCTGAAATGACCGTATTCCGTCGGCAGATCGATCCGCTCCGTGACTTCGATGAGTTTTTCGTGCCGGCGGCGGTAGAGGATCAGGTCTTTGACCGTTATGAATTTCAAATTGTGTCTTCGGGCGAAAAGAGCCAGATCGGGGACGCGCGCCATCGTCCCGTCGTCTTTCATGATCTCGCACAATACGCCCGCCGGCGCCAGTCCGGCCAGCCGCGCCAGATCCACCGCCGCCTCCGTGTGGCCGGTGCGGACGAGGACCCCGCCCTCCCGCGCCTGCAGCGGGAAAATATGTCCCGGGCGGCGCAGATCCTCCGGCCGGCTGTCTTGGGCGACGAGGACCCGGATGGTTTCCGCCCGTTCATAAGCGGAAATGCCGGTCGTGGCGGTCGAAGCGTCTACGCTGACGGTAAAAGCCGTGCCGTGGGGGTCGGTATTGAGATCCACCATCTGCTGCAGCCGGAGAGCGGTCAGTTTTTCTGCCGTCAGGGGCGCGCAGATCAGGCCCCGCCCGTTGGTGGCCATGAAATTAACGGCGTTGGGCGTGACTTTTTCGGCGGCCATGATGAGATCGCCCTCGTTTTCCCGGTTTTCGTCGTCCACGACCACGATCATTTTTCCGGCGCTGATATCCGCCAGCGCTTCTTCAATGGTGTTGAAAACGGTATCCATTTTTTTCCTCCTTATCAGGTGCTTCAGAAACCGTGCCGCCGCAAAAACTCCGGCGTCAGACCGCTTGATTCCTGCGCAGACGGGCTTGAGCCCGTTTTTTGAAAATGCTCCACGTATTTTCCTAAAATATCCGTCTCCAAATTGAGAGCGGCGCCGGGTCGCGCGCGGCCGAGGGTGGTTTCGCGCAGCGTGTGTGGGATGATGGCGACGGTGAACGCCGCCGCTTCCACCGTCACGATCGTGAGGGAGATGCCGTCCAGAGCGACGGAGCCTTTGGGGATCATCTGGCGCAGCAGGGCGGGGGGTGCCTCAACGGTCAGCGTCTCCGCGACGCCGGTCGCGGCGCGCCGCCGCAGAACACCGACGCCGTCCACATGACCGCTCACGATATGCCCGCCGAGACGGGAGGAGAGGGTGAGGGCCCGTTCCAGATTGACGGGCGCGCCCGGCGTCAGCGTTCCCAGCGCGGTACTGCGCAGGGTTTCCGGCATGGCGTCGGCGGTAAAACGTCCTCCGCCAAGGGAAGTGACCGTCAGACAGGCGCCGTTCACGGCGATGCTGTCTCCGTCATTCGTGCCCGCAAGCACCTTTTCCGCCTTGATCGTGAGCAGAGCGCTCTCCCGCCGCTGGTCGATCCGCTCCAGACTGCCGACTTCTTCAATGATACCGGTGAACATGCGATTATCTCCTTACAAGGGGCCGGATTCCGGGAGCGGCGCTCCCGGACCGATATACGCGCTTATTTTGAGATCGGGGCCGATAAATTCCGTTTCCAGATCGCGGAGAGGGATCGCGTCCGCCATCCGCGCAAGCGACAGGCCCTGGAGGGGAGAAGCGCCGGCGCCGCCGATAAATTTAGGGGCGATCATGAACTCGACCTTGTCGATCAGGCCGGCGGCGAGCATATGTCCGGCCAGCTCGCCGCCGCCTTCCAGCAGTACGCTGTTCCAGCCCCGCCGCGCTATATCGCGCATGAGCTCCGGCAGCGGCACATGCTCCGTCTCCGGGTACGGCCAGACCTCGACGCCGGAGCGGGCGGTGAGGGCCGCGCGCCGATCAGTCGGGGCGCGGGCCGACGCGGCCAGGACGCACAGGGAAGCGGAGGAGCGGGGGACAAGGGCCTGAGCGCCGTCCGAGACCGATAACCCGCCGTCTACGATTATACGCACGGGGTCGCGCCCGCCGGGCAGCCGGCACGTTAAAGGGGGATTATCCGGTCATAAAGTGCCGCTTCCCACCCTGACCGCGTCATGGTGCGCGCGCAGCTCATGCGCGCGCCGGCGGGCGCCGGGGCCGGAGACCCAGCGGGCGTCGCCGGAGGCGGCGCTGATTTTACCGTCCAAGGTCATGGCGCTTTTATAGAGGACAAAAGGCAGTCCCCGCGTCACGGTTTTAATAAACGCCTCGTTGAGCCGCGCCGCCTCTGCGGCAAACATTCCCGTTTCCACGGCGATACCCGCCGCGCGCAACCGGCGTATGCCATTCCCGGCGACAAGCGGATTCGGATCCGTCATGGCGCAGACGACGCGCCGGACGCCGGCCGCGATCAGCGCGTCGCAACAGGGCGGCGTCCGGCCGAAATGCGAGCAAGGCTCCAAAGTGACGTAAACGTCGGCCCCGGCGGCCCGGGCGCCGGCCGCGCACAAAGCCAGAACTTCGGCGTGCGGTTCGCCGGCTTTTTGATGAAAACCCTCGCCGACGACGGCGCCGTCTGCGGCGACGACGCAGCCGACCATCGGATTGGGGCTGGTGCGCCCTCTGGCCCGCGCGGCCAGATCCAGCGCCCGGCGCATATAGTTTTCTTCAGCCATATTTTTTACCCCTAAACAACAAAACGCCCCAGGAATTCTCCGGGGCGCACGTAAAACAGACACGACTCCGGAACAAAAGTCCCGGAGAAACTATCTCTTTCCATCCAGACTGTAAGATCTCAGACGATAATCGGAGATCATAACTGTCGGCTCCGTAATCACAACGGATCTGCCTAGGGAAGCACTGATTGATCAGCATTTCCCTTATAGCTCGCGGGCTGTACCGCCGGTAAGGAATTACACCTATCCCCAGAGAATCATTATTAAGGGAAGAACCACGGTTTATTGTAACACGTATGACGAATGTTGTGAAGGGGTTTTAAAAATAAAGCGTAACAAATTTGCAGCGTCATGCGTCATTCCGGCTTCATGCCGGGATCCATCTTCTCCCGGACGCTCAGGAAAGCCAGCCCGCCGGCCAAAGCCGGCAGGGCGAAAATAAGAAAGGTGGTCGGTACCGGCAGCGACCACTCCAGCAAAATCCCCCAGACAGCGGAGCCGCAGATCGCGCCGGCGCGCCCGATGCCGTTATACCAGCCGAGGCCGGTCGTGCGGAGGGAAGCGGGGTAGTAAGCGGACACATAGGCGTTGGCGATATTTTGCGCGCCAAAAACGCCGGCGCCCGCCAAAAAAAGGACGGCAAATAAAGCCGGCGCCGGCGCGTGGATTCCCAGCGCGTAAACGCTGACGGCGCTCAGAACGTAAAGCGCCACCAGCGTCTTCCGCGCGCCCAGTTTGCGGTCGGCCAGCGAAGCGAACAGGAAGGAACCGATGATGCCGCCGATGTTCATGACAATAGGAAATATCAGGCTGGAGTCCATGCTGTTGCCGCTCCGAAGCATCAGTTCCGGCAGCCAGGTGCCGAGCCCGTATATCAAAAAGAGGGTCATGAAACAGGCTGTCCAGAAACAGAAATGGTTGCGCCGGGCGCCGACCCGGAACAGCGCGCTCCCCGGCGGGGCCGCCGCGGATCGCCCTTCGCTCCGCTCCCGCGTATCCGCCGGCAGGTATTTTTGCAGGAACGGCGCCAATAGCAAAGTCACGCCCCCCAGCCACAGGACCACATGCCAGCCGAAACGTTCCAGCGTCAGCAGCGAGACGAGCGGCCACAGCGAGCCGCCAACCTGTATGCCGCAAAGCATGACCGCGGTCATGGTATGG
>JAISEW010000190.1 GCA_031263945.1 Gracilibacteraceae bacterium
GGACAGTTGGACAACCCAATGCGCATCCGGCAGGTGCGCAAAGATATTGCGAGAGGATGGACTGTGCTGCGTGAGCGTGAATTAAAGCGAGCCTGAGTGATAGTTAAGGAGGGAACGCAATTGGAAAGAACGAGGCGCAAGACGCTCGTCGGTAAAGTCGTCAGCGATAAGATGGATAAAACCATAGTAGTTGCTATAGAAACAAAAAAAAGTCATCCGTTGTACAAAAAGACGATGAAGTTTACAAAAAAGTATAAAGCTCATGATGAAAACGATGAAGCGAAAATCGGCGATATCGTAGAAATAATGGAAACGCGCCACCTGAGCAAGGATAAATACATGCGGCTGGTCAGAGTCGTCGAACGCGCCGTGGCATTATAATCAGAGACTGGCAATAAATATGGCGATACGTGGTGTTTACCGGTTCGCCGGAAACGGGGGATTCCGATGATCCAGGCAGAAACGACTTTAAGGGTCGGAGATAACACTGGCGCGAAAAAACTGCTGTGTATCCGCGTGATGGGCGGCTCCAAACGGCGTTACGCTTCCATCGGCGACGTCATCGTCGCTACGGTCAAAGAAGCTACGCCCGGCGGCGTGGTCAAAAAAGGCGAAGTGGTCAAGGCGGTCGTTGTACGCACAAAAAAAGAGATAAAGCGACCGGACGGCTCCTATATTCGTTTCAGTGAAAACGCGGCCGTCATTATCAAGGACGACAAAAGCCCGCGTGGCACGCGCATTTTTGGCCCCGTAGCCCGCGAACTCCGGGAAAAAGACTATATGAAAATAGTGTCTTTGGCCCCGGAAGTGCTATAAAACCGGACGGAGGTGAAGGCGAATGTCCGCTGACTCAAAAATACATGTAAAAACCGGCGACACAGTCATGGTGATTTCCGGGAAGGACTCCGGCAAAAAGGGACGGGTGCTGGCCGTGTTTCCGGGTAAGGGCCGAGTGGTTGTAGAAAAAGTAAATATTGTAAAAAAACACCAAAAACCGACTAAGGATCTGCCGCAGGGCGGTATTCTTGACAAAGAAGCTCCGATCGCGAGTTCGAACGTTATGCTCTACTGCACGGAATGTAACTCCGTTACGCGCCGCAGCGTGAAACAGACGGCGGAGGGCAAAGTGCGCGTCTGCAAGAAATGCGGACACAATTTACCGGATAAACGCAAATAAACAGGCCAGGGATGGAGGTGTTTTGATGGCCCGCTTAAAAGAGTATTATAATAATGAGTTGACGAAATCTTTACAGAAAGAATTCGGTTATAAAAACATCATGCAGGCCCCTCGTCTGGATAAGATAGTCGTCAATGTCGGCTTGGGCGAGGCGATAGCCAATCCGAAAGCTATCGACGGCGCGGTGGACGATATCATGACTATCACGGGGCAAAAACCGGTCGTGACAAAAGCCAAAAAATCCATTGCCGGTTTCAAACTGCGCGCCGGCATGTCGATAGGCGTAAAAGTGACGCTCCGTGGAGAAAGAATGTATGAATTCGCCGACCGGCTGCTTAATGTGGCGCTGCCCCGCGTGCGTGATTTTCAGGGCGTTTCCGCCAAGTCTTTTGACGGCAGGGGCAATTACACCCTTGGCGTCAAAGAGCAGCTTATTTTTCCTGAGATCAATTATGATAAAATAGATAAGATCCGGGGCATGGATATCGTTTTCGTGACGACGGCCAAAACGGACAGTGAAGCGAAGGCGCTGCTCAAAGGTTTTGGGATGCCGTTCCGCGAAAAAGACTAAGGAGGAGTAAGATGGCCAAGACAGCGATGATCGTGCGTCAGACCCGCAAACCTAAATACGCGGTGCGTTTTCACAACCGCTGCAAAATTTGCGGCCGCCCGCACGCCTATTTGCGTAAATTCGGCGTTTGCCGCGTCTGTTTTCGGGAACTGGCTTATAAGGGTGAATTGCCGGGCGTGACGAAGGCCAGTTGGTAAGATAAAGACAGAGAGAAAGGGGGAAAACGACCGTGTCTATGTCGGATCCTATCGCTGATTTCCTGACAAGAATACGCAATGCCGGTATGGTTTACCACGACAGGGTGGAAGTGCCGGCTTCCGGTACGAAGAAAGCGCTGGCGGCATTGATGAAACAGGAAGGTTTCATCAAGGACTATGAATATATTGAAGATAATAAGCAGGGGGTACTTCGTCTTTATCTCAAGTACGGCGCGGAACGCAAGCGGGTCATTACCGGCATGAAACGTATCAGCCGCCCCGGATTGCGCGTATACGCCAAAAAAGATCAATTGCCCAAAGTGCTCGGCGGCCTGGGAGTGGCGGTGATTTCCACCTCCAAGGGCATCATGCCGGACCGCCAGGCCCGCAAGGAAGGGCTGGGCGGCGAAGTAATCTGCTATATCTGGTAAGGACGGAGGTCGAATATGTCCCGTGTAGGCAGAAAACCGATAATACTACCCGCCGGGGTGACGGTAACGCAGGCAGGAAATACTTTTACCGTAACGGGTCCCAGAGGTACGCTCGTGCGGGAGCTGCGCCCGGAAATCAGTATAACCGTTGAAGAAAATCTGATCCATGTGACGCGGCCCGACGACGAACCGCGCAACCGTTCGCTTCATGGATTAACGCGCACTTTGCTCTTTAACATGGTCGAAGGCGTGACCAACGGTTTTCGCAAAACATTGGAACTCGTCGGCGTAGGCTATCGCGCCTCCATGTCCGGTTCCAGCTTGATTTTGGCGGTGGGCAAATCCCATCCGGTGGAAATGAAGCCGCTTGACGGCATCGAAATTGAGGTCCCGGCCCAGAACCGGATCATCATCAAAGGCATTGACAAGGAAAAAGTCGGTTTTTTTGCCGCTAACGTGCGCGAGCAGCGCCCACCGGAGCCTTATAAAGGCAAAGGCATCAAATATGAAAACGAAGTGATACGCCGTAAGGAAGGCAAAGCCGGCGGTAAAAAATAAGGCAAGGGCCAAATCTCTTGCCGCTTGAAAGGATGATAAACTGTGATTAAGAAAAGCGACCGCCGCGCTTTGCGCAAGCCGAAACACAAAAGCGTGCGGAAAAAAGTGAGCGGTACGCAGGCAAGGCCGCGTTTAGCGGTATTTCGGAGCCTGAAACACATATACGCCCAGTTGATCAACGATGAGATCGGCGTCACGCTGGCGGCGGCTTCTTCATTGGAAGCGGATTTTAAGGCGGCCGGGCTGGACGGCGGCAATGTGGAGGGTGCGAAAAAAGTCGGCGAGCTCATCGGCCGGAAAGCGCTGACCAAAGGGATAAAAGAAGTTGTATATGATCGCGGCGGTTTCCTTTACCACGGCCGGGTGGCTGCGCTGGCGGACGGCGCGCGGGAAGCGGGGCTGGACTTTTGAGCGGTCTGATAAGGAGGAGTAGTTTTGGCGAATGAATTTGTCAAAAGGGATCGCGGCGGGCGCGAACCGGGCAGACGGGGCGACGGGCCGGGCGGACGCCGCGATTCCAGGCGCGACGACCGGAGAGACGACAAACCAGAACTGATTGAGACGGTCGTGGATATCAACCGGGTGGCTAAAGTCGTGAAAGGCGGACGCCGTTTCAGTTTCAGCGTGTTGGTGGTCGTCGGCGACGGCGGCGGTAAAGTCGGCGCCGGTTTGGGTAAAGCGGCTGAAGTGCCCGAAGCCATCCGCAAGGGTGTGGAAGACGCGAAGAAAAAAATGATTTCCATTCCAATCAAGGGCACTACCATACCGCATCCCATCATCGGCTTATACGGAGCGGGCCGGGTGCTGCTGAAACCGGCTTCCCGCGGTACGGGCGTCATCGCCGGCGGCGCCGTGCGCGCCGTGCTGGAAGCGGCCGGAGTGAAGGATATTTTGACAAAATCCATCGGTTCATCCAACCCTCATAATGTTGTTCACGCGACGATGGAAGGGCTGCGCTCGCTTAAACGGGAGGATGAGGTAGCGAAACTTCGCGGCCGCACAGTAGCGGAAATAATGGGCTGATCGGTCAGGCAGTAATTTATAAAGAAAGGGGTGCGCTATGAAGTTACACGAATTAAAACCGGCGCCGGGATCAAGGCAGCCGCGCAAACGGTTAGGGCGCGGAAACGGCTCCGGGCTCGGCAATACGGCCGGCAAAGGGCATAAAGGCCAGAAAGCCCGCTCCGGCGGCGGAGTGCGGCCGGGATTTGAAGGCGGCCAGATGCCGGTGACGCGCCGGTTGCCTAAACGCGGTTTTACCAATATATTCAGTAAAGAGTATACGGTGCTGAATGTCTCCGACTTAGAGGAAAAGTTTGAATCAGGCGCGGTCGTCACAGTGGACAGTTTGTTTGAGGCCGGGCTGATCAAAAAACTGCGGGACGGGGTCAAATTGCTCGGCGACGGAGAATTGACCAAATCGTTTACCATCCGAGTCAATAAAGTCAGCAAGTCCGCGGCGGAAAAAATCGCGGCCGCTGGCGGTACAGTAGAGGCGGGTGGCGAAACGTGATCCTCCAAACCTTAAAAGACGCCTGGGCCGCCGTGAGCATCAGAAAGAAGATCATTTTCACGCTGCTCATGCTGCTGGTGTTTCGCATAGGAACTCACATCCCCATTCCCTATATTGATACGGAATATCTGGTGGGGCAAATAGGTTCCGGCGGCATCATGGATTTCTTTAACACCTTTTCCGGTGGTTCCCTGAAGCGCTTTTCCGTGTTTACCCTGAGCATCATGCCCTATATCACAGCCTCCATCATCATGCAGCTTCTGACGGTGGTCATTCCTCATCTGGAGCGCCTGCAAAAGGAAGGGGAACAGGGCCGGAAAAAAATCGCCCAATACATCCGTTACGCCACGGTGGTGTTCGGTTTTGTCAACGGGTTCGGCATCACGATGGGTTTTAGAGCCGCCATCGTGGTCCCGGCCGGCGCGCCGGACTGGGCGGTTTATCTGCTCATCACTTTGGTGCTTACGGCCGGCACGGCTTTTCTCATGTGGCTGGGGGAGCAGATCACGGAAAAAGGGATCGGCAATGGTATTTCGCTGATTATTTTTGCCGGTATAGTCGCCGGTGTGCCGGATGGGATAAAAGAAATGCTGCGCCTGTACATGGCGCGCTCCATCAGTATCCTCATGGTCATCGCCGTGGCGGTCGTCGCCGTGGCGATGGTGGTGGCGGTCGTCTTCATTCAGCAGGGTCAGCGCAAGATCCCTGTTCAGTACACGAAGCGCGTGGTAGGGCGCAAAGTTTACGGCGGCCAGAGTACGCATATCCCGCTGAAAGTGAACCAGGCCGGAGTTATCCCCATTATTTTCGGCATCGCCCTCGTCACCTTGCCGACGACGATAGCCAGTTGGATACCCAATTCCGGTTTCGCTGTATTTGCCAACCGGTATATGAGTCTCAGCCTGAATAATTCCATGGCCTCAATGGGCTGGATATTATTTTACGGCGTACTCATAGTATTTTTTACGTATTTTTACACGGGGATCACTTTTAACCCGATAGACGTAGCTGATAATATCAGGAAAAACGGCGGTTTTATCCCGGGCCTTCGTCCCGGCCGTCCCACGTCGGAATATCTGCTGCGGATAATGGGCCGCATCACGATGGCCGGCGGCGTTTTTCTGGCGATCATCGCCGTGTTTCCCAGTTTCATCGTTGGTTTTACTAATATAGACGGCATTTACATTGGCGGCACTTCGCTGCTCATTCTGGTCAGCGTGGCGCTGGATACCATGAAGCAGCTGGAAGCGCAGCTTCTGGAACGGCATTATCAGGGATTCCTGAAGTAAGGGGGCGTTGGATGCGGATAATTTTGACGGGGCCGCCGGGCGCGGGTAAAGGCACTCAGGCCGCCATGCTCGCGGAACGGTACGGAATCCCGCATATCTCCACCGGGGATATGCTGCGGCAGGCTGTGAAGGACGCCACGCCGCTGGGACTGAAAGCCAAAACCTATATGGACGGCGGCGGTCTCGTGCCGGATGAAGTAACGATCGGCATTGTAGCCGAGCGGCTGGCTCAGGCCGACTGCGCGACGGGTTTTTTACTGGACGGGTTTCCGAGAACTCTCGCCCAGGCGGAAGCGCTGACCGGTATCCTGAGCGATTTGGGCGTGAGCTTAAACGGGGTGGCGGATATTGAAGTGGAGGACGGCATCCTGATCGAACGGATGACCGGCCGGAGAGTGTGCAGGCAATGCGCCGCGACTTATCACATTGCGAACCGGCCGCCGGTGCGCGCCGATATATGTGATAAATGCGGCGGGGAACTGTACCAGCGGGCGGACGACAATAACGCGACCGCGGAAACGAGACTGCGCGTATATAAAGAGCAAACTCAGCCGCTGATCGACTATTATGAAAAAATGGGGCTTTTACGCGGGATTCCCGGTGATATCGGCTTGGAAAACGTTTTTCATGAAATTTGCGCCGCGCTTGAGTGAAGTATGATTGAACTGAAAAACAGAGAGCAAATTCAAATTATGCGCAGAGCCGGCGCTATCGTGGCTGAAACCCTTCAACTGACGCGGGAGATGGTTCGTGCGGGCGTGACGACCGGTGAACTTGACCGCGCAGCGGAAGAGTATATCATCAAACAGGGGGCGGTGCCGGCTTTTAAGGGATATGAGGGTTTTCCCGCCACGCTTTGCACTTCGGTCAATGAAGAAGTGGTGCATGGGATTCCCGGATCCCGCAAACTGTGTGAGGGCGATATTATCAGTATTGATTGCGGGGCGATTTATAAAGGTTATTGCGGAGACGCGGCCATAACGGCACCGGTGGGAGAAATCGACGCCGAACGGCAACGGTTGCTGGATGTTTGCGCTGAGGCGCTGGCGCGCGGCATTGCGCAGGCACGGTCGGACAAACGCCTTTTTGATATCTCCAGCGCCGTGCAAGTTTATGTGGAAAAAAATGGAATGTCCGTGGTGCGGGATTATGTGGGGCACGGCATAGGCCGCAATATGCATGAGGATCCTCAAGTGCCCAACTTTGGCAGACCCGGCAGGGGACCGAGGCTGACGCGGGGTATGGTTATCGCGATTGAACCGATGGTGAATCTGGGCGGTTATCAGGTGGAGACGCTCGGCAACAACTGGACGGTGGCAACGGCGGACCGGCGCCCGTCGGCGCATTTCGAGCACACAGTGGCCATCACCGAGGATGGCCCTGAGATATTGACGAAAGTATAGGGAACTACCGGCTGCGCAAAGGGGGGAAATATATGGCCAAAGAGGACGTCATTGAGGTGGAGGGCAAGGTGCTGGAACCGTTGCCTAACGCGATGTTTACCGTGGAGTTGCCAAACGGGCACAGAGTGCTCGCGCATGTGTCAGGAAAGATAAGGATGCATTTTATCAAAATCCTGCCGGGCGATCGGGTCACGGTGGAACTGTCGCCCTATGATCTGACGCGCGGACGTATTGTATACAGATTTAAGTAGGCGGAATGGCGGTCAGGACAGCAGGTCTGACAGGAAGAATCAGGAAGGATTACGAGGTGAAGGTGATGAAAGTTCGGCCTTCGGTCAAACCGATTTGCGAGAAATGCAAAATAATCAAACGCCATGGCAAAGTCATGGTGATCTGTGAAAATCCCAAGCATAAACAGCGGCAGGGATAGCGGTCAGCCAGCGATGGAGCGGGGCGCCGCTGACAAGAAGGAGGTTTTATAGTATGGCTCGTATCGCCGGTGTGGACATACCGCGAGACAAAAGAGTGGAAGTATCTTTGACTTATATCTATGGGATAGGCCGGGCGCAGTCCAATAAGATTTTGGCTAAAGCTCAGGTGAATCCGGACACGCGAGTGAAGGATCTGACGGACGACGAGGTGGCCCGCATCAGGGAAACGATCGACAAGGGCCACAAGGTGGAGGGAGATCTGCGCCGCGAGGTGTCGCTCAATATTAAAAGGTTGATGGAGATTGGTTGTTATCGCGGTCTGCGTCACAGGCGCGGTCTCCCGGTGCGGGGACAGAATACCAAAAACAACGCTCGCACCCGTAAAGGCCCGTCGCGGACGGCCGGCGGCAAGAAGAAGTAAATCAGGGGAGGTAAGCATAAAACATGGCGCGCAGAGTTGTTCGTACCAGAAGGAGAGAGAGAAAAAACATTGAGAGCGGCGTCGCTCATATCAAATCGACATTTAATAATACGATCGTTACCATAACGGATACCGGCGGCAACACGCTGTCCTGGTCCAGCGCCGGCGCTCTCAATTTTAAAGGCTCGCGCAAGAGTACGCCTTTTGCCGCTCAGATGGCGGCGGAAACGGCGGCTAAGGCGGCGATGGAGCACGGGTTAAGAATCGTGGAATGTTACGTCAAAGGCCCCGGTGCCGGACGGGAAGCCGCTATCCGCGCTTTGCAGGCAGCCGGTTTGGAAGTGAGCCTGATCCGCGATGTGACTCCCGTCCCGCATAACGGCTGCCGGCCGCCTAAACGGAGAAGGGTATAAGAGATGGCGGCGGAGCCTGTGACATATTCTGACAAGGGAGGAAAAAATGGCTAAATATACGGAGGCTGTTTGCCGGCAGTGCCGGCGGGAGAGCCAGAAGCTGTTTCTGAAAGGAGAGCGGTGTTATTCGGGCAAATGCGCGATGGAACGGAAGCGCGGGCAGTTCCCGCCCGGAGCGCACGGACAGAGCCGCGGGCGCAAGCCGTCTGAATACAGTTTGCAGCTCAGGGAAAAACAGAAAGTGCGTCGTATGTACGGCGTTTTGGAAAAACAATTTCGTAATTATTTCACATTGGCCAGCCGCCAAAGGGGTATGACGGGTGAAAATCTGCTGCGCCTTTTGGAACGCCGTTTGGACAATGTGGTTTATCGCATCGGTTTTGCCGCTTCCAGAGCGGAAGCGCGCCAAATGGTGACGCACGGGCATATCGTCATAAACAGCAAACGGGTCGATATTCCGTCTTATCTGGTGGAGGTCGGCGAGGTTATCGCCTTTAAGGAATCAAGCCGAAGCAACAACCGCGTTAAAGAATTGACTGACGCGCTCCAGGAACGGCAGACGCCGGTCTGGCTCAGCTTGGACTCCGCCAAAGCCACCGGCGCGGTTCTGGCGCTTCCCAACCGCGAGGATATTCAGGCGCCGATCGAGGAACACCTCATCGTTGAAAAATACTCGCGCTAATTAATATCCCGGAAAGTAGGTGCAATCGCTTGTTGGAACTCAATAACCCCAATAAATTCAGCAACCCGGCTATCGAGGTCGTTGAACGGGCGGACGACAACACTTACGCCCGGTTCGTGATTGAGCCGCTGGAGCGTGGTTATGGCATCACTCTGGGCAATTCTTTGCGGCGGATACTTTTATCATCGTTACCCGGTTCGGCGGTGACGTCCATAAAAATCGAAGGCGTTCTGCATGAGTTTTCCACGCTTCCCGGCGTGCTGGAAGATGTGACGGAAATCATCCTGAATATAAAATCGCTGGCACTCAAAGGGCATACGGATGAAACGCGGTTTCTTCACTTGGAGTGCGAGGGCGAAGGAGTCGTGACAGCGGGGGATATCATAGCCGGATCCGATTTGGAAATATTAAATCCCGATCTGAAAATAGCGACCTTGGACAAAGACGGACGTTTATTCGTGGAGATGACGGTGGAACGTTCGCGGGGATATTTGCCGGCGGAAAAAAATAAAAAACCGGAATATGGCATAGGAGTGATCCCGGTGGACGCGATTTTTACGCCGATATATAAAGTCAACTATCAGGTGGAAGACACCCGAGTCGGTATGGTGACGGATTTTGACAAACTGACGCTGGAAGTTTGGTCCAATGGCAGCATTACCCCGGAGGAGGCCACCGGGCTCGCCGCTAAAATTTTAACCGACCGGCTGCGTATGTTCTTGAATCTGTCGGATAATCTTCCCGGCGTTGAAATTATAGACGAAGACATTGAGGAAGAAAAAGACAAGATTTTGGAAATGACGATCGAGGAACTGGACTTGTCCGTGCGTTCATATAATTGTCTCAAGCGGGCGGCTATCAATACTGTGGAAGAGTTGACGCACCGCACCCAGGAAGATATGATAAAAGTTCGCAATCTTGGAAAAAAATCCCTGGAAGAAGTGGAACACAAGCTGCAAGATCTGGGACTGGGTTTTCGCGCGTCAGAAGATTAAATTCGGAAAGGAGGGGCAGACATTGCCGTATCGTAAACTTGGCGCGAATATGGGCAGGCGCAAGGCGCTTTTGAGAAATATTGTCACATCTCTGCTGAAACACGGGCGGATCGAGACGACGGAAGCCCGGGCCAAAGAGCTCAACGCGTTCGCGGAAAAAATGATAACGCTTGGAAAAAGAGGCGACCTCGCGGCCAGGAGACAGGCGCTCAGTTTTCTGTTGGAAGAAGATGTGGTCAAGTATCTGTTTGACGACCTGGCGCCGAAATTCAGCCGGCGGCAGGGCGGTTACACGCGTATCATCCGCAAAGGATTCCGGCGCGGAGACGCCGCGCAGATGGTTTTGGTGGAGATGGTGGCGGAGTGACCGATGGTTAGGATGGCGCTCGTTTTGGCTTATGACGGAACAAACTACCATGGGTTTCAGTTTCAGCCCCCGGAGCGCGGGCGGACAATACAGGGCGAAGTAGAACGCGTTTGGCAAAATTTGTTTCATGAAACGATCAGACTTATTCCCGCCGGACGCACCGACGCCGGCGTTCACGCCGCCGGGCAGGTCGTGAGTTTTACCACGGCGGCGGCTATCCCGGCGGTCAACGTGCCCAAAGCGTTGAACAGTCTGTTGCCGCGGGACATTCGCGTGCTGAGGGCGGAGCGGGCGGCGGACGAGTTTAACGCGAGGCGTGACGCCCGCTGGAAACGCTATGATTATTTTATTGATAACGCGCGTATTCCGGATGTATTCACCAGACTTTACCGCCTGCATGAACCCGTGCCGCTGGCGGCGGAGGACATGCGGCGCGCGGCTCTCTCGTTTCAGGGGAGGCGTGACTTTCGCGCTTTTGCCGCGGCCGGCGGCGCGGCCCGCTGTTTTGTTCGCACGTTGTATCACTGTCGGGTGCTGGTCTCTGGCGGTCTGATTCAAATAATTTGCGTCGGCGACGGGTTTTTGTACAATATGGTGCGTATTATCGCAGGTACGCTCATATCGGTCGGCAAAGGCAAAATGACGCCGCCGGCGGCGGCAGCGGCCCTTGAGGCCGGGCGCCGGGCCGGAGCGGGGATGACGGCGCTGGCGCGCGGACTCACGCTCACCCACGTTGAATATGGTTTGAGAATACCGAGCGCTCTTTTTGCTGATTTGGAGCCGAATAACTGGGAAAAAGCGAGTTTATCCAAGGAGACTTATCGGGTTCGGCAAGAATTTGGACTAGTCACTGGTTTGTAAGGAGGAATCGAAAATGACCACGCAATTTGCCAAAGCCGGCGAAACAGAGCGTAAGTGGTATGTCATCGACGCCGACGGCATCGCCCTCGGCCGTGTGGCGACGGAAGCCGCCCGATTGCTGCGCGGCAAGCATAAACCCATTTATACGCCTAATGTGGACGCGGGTGATTTTGTTATCGTCGTCAACGCGGCAAAAGTGATCCTGACGGGGCACAAAGCGGAACAAAAGCTGTATCGCTGGCATTCCGGCTATCCGGGCGGTCTGAAGTCAATGACATATAAAAAGCTGATGGCCCAGCGGCCTCAGAGGGCGATGGAACACGCCGTCAAGGGCATGCTGCCGCGCAATAAACTCGGCGCGGCCCTGTACAGGAAACTGAAAGTCTACTCTGGGGAGACGCATCCGCATCAGGCGCAGAAACCGGAAACTTGGGCGATGAAATTGAAATAGCGATCATAAGTTTTACGTCTTGGGAGGGAAAAATGGCAATACAATTGCAGTATTACGGTACCGGCCGGCGCAAGAACGCCGTGGCCCGCGTCCGGCTTGTGGCGGGCGAAGGCAGGTATACGATCAACGAGCGCGATATGGCCGAATATTTCGGCAAGAAAACTTTGGAAATGATAGTGCGGCAGCCGATGGAAGTCACGGAAACACTCGGTAAATATGATGTCGTCGCCCGCGTACACGGCGGCGGCGCCACCGGTCAGGCCGGCGCTCTGCGCATGGGCATCGCCCGCGCGCTGATTAAACTGGACGACGGGATGCGGCCGGCGCTGAAACGGGCGGGCTTTCTCACCCGTGATTCGCGCATGAAGGAACGCCGCAAGTACGGCTTGAAAAAAGCCCGTAAAGCGCCGCAATTCTCGAAACGTTAATTTAGGGAAACTCGTCTGAAGAGAAAGGAACTTGGGCGCATGAAAAAACAAAAAAAAGAGATGGTTTTTATTGCGTTTACGCTTTTTTGCGCGCTGGCGCTGGCGGCGCCCGTGTTCGCTTCCGCTTATGAAACCATCGTATACAGACCGATGCGGATCGAAGGTTCTGACCGGATCGCCACGGCTATTGAAGTCGCGAAATACGGTTGGGAAAGAGAAGGAGTGTTCCGGGCGGTCGTCGTACCGGCCAATCAGGAAAACCTCATCGACTCGGTGGCGGTGGCGCCTCTGGCAACTCAGTTTGACGCTCCCGTACTTCTGACATATAAAGATAAACTTGATCCCCGCCTGAAGAAAGAACTTCAGGAATGGGGCACCCACACGGTATACGCGGTCGGCGGACTCTCAGATCAGGTGATCGCCGAACTGCGCGGTATGCAGGGCGTTTATGTGGAAGTCATCAGAGGGCAGGATCGGTGGGAAACTTCAAGATTACTCAACGCGCGGATGTCCAGCCCGGAGGGTTCGTTTGTCGTCGGCTATAATTCCGTGGCGGAAGCGTTGATGATATCTTCTTTTGCCGGTAAAAACTCCCATCGCGTGATTTTGGCGGACAGGAACGGTTCCGTTGACTTGTCGCAGCTCGTGGGCTCGCGTATTTATCTGATTGGCGACGAGCGGACCGTAGCCGACGTTGACGCCTCGAAAATACCGGGGTCGGTAGTCGTGCGCATCGCTGAATATGAAAACAATATTTATGACCGTAACTGGGAAGTACTGCGGATTTTTAATTTTGATTATGATTATGTGTTCGTGGCGAACGGAGACTCGCTGGTGGACGCCTTATCGGTCTCGTCGCTCGCGGGGCGGACGGGCGCGCCCATCGCTTTTGCCAATAAATACCATGTGCCGGCGATGGAGTTTGGCATCTTTGAGGGTAATTTGAGGATCCACCTGAGCAAATGCATCATGCTCGGCGGACCGAGTGTGCTTGACGATCAGGTCATGCAGGATTTGACTTTTGTGCGCAATGTTCCTCGGGACAGGGACTGAATTTTACGCGTGAATATTCAGATAATCATAATTCCTCCCTCGGCGGATCGCGAGGGAGGATTTAATAATCAAAGGTAACTCTGCCACGGTTGTTGGCGACAGCCGTGACAGACCGTTTGGCGGAGGTGAAGATGTGAAGGTCGGAGTAATAGGCGCGACGGGTTATACGGGGCATGAGCTTTTACGTCTGCTGCGCGGGCATCCGGAAGCGGAAGTGGTCTTTCTTGGTTCTTCCGGCAGCGCGGGCCGCGATCTGCGGGAGATCTATCCGGGGTTGCCGGGGGAATGGCCGGAATTGACGGCGGCGGAACCGCCGCCGGTGGATATTTTATTTTGCGCCTTGCCGTCCGGCGCCGCGGCCGAACGCGCGGCTCGTTTTCTGGCCGCCGGCGGCAAGGTCATCGATCTCAGCGCGGATTTTCGTCTGCGTGATCCGGCGGACTATGAAGTGTGGTATAAGTGGCGGCATCCGGCGCCGGAGTTTTTGCCGGAGGCTGTCTACGGTTTGCCGGAGTTTTACCGGGCGGATATCGCCGGGGCGCGCTTGGTCGCCAATCCCGGCTGCTACCCGACGGCGGCGCTGCTGGCCTTGCGCCCGCTCTTGCTGGCCGGCCTCCTGGAGCCGGCATCCATCATCATTGACGCCGCTTCCGGTGTTTCCGGAGCGGGCCGCGCCTTGTCGCCTGATTACCTTTTCACGGAAATAAATGAGAATTTTAAGCCGTACGGTGTGACATCCCACCGTCATACGCCGGAGATAGAACAGGAATTGAGCGCCGCGGCGGGACAAAAGCTCCGGGTCAGTTTTACCCCGCATTTGCTGCCTGTGACGCGCGGGATATTGGCGACGATTTACGCCAGGCCGCGGCCGGGCGTCAGCGAGGCGGATCTGCGGCAATGCTGGGAACAGGCGTATGAGGGCGAACATTTTGTCGTCCTGCTGCCGGCGGGAGTTTGGCCGCAGACCAAATTCGCCTTCGCCAGTAATTTCGTTTTTTTGCAGTTAAAACTGGACGAGCGCACGGGACGCGTCGTCGCCGCCGCCGCCATTGATAATCTAGTGCGCGGAGCGGCCGGTCAGGCGGTGCAAAACATGAACGTCATGTGCGGCCGGCCGGAAGAAAAAGGACTGGAGCAGCTGGGACTATGGCCTTAGAAGTAGTTATACGCCCGATAGACGGCGGCGTCGCCGCGCCGGCCGGTTTTTTCGCCGCCGGGGTCCGGGCCGGGATCAAGCGTGAAGATAAATACGATACCGCCCTCCTGTATTCCGTCCGTCCGGCCGCGGGCGCGGCGGTCTATACGCGCAGCGCGGTGTGGGCGCACCCGCTGACTTTGACGCGCGCTCATCTGGCGGATGGCGTCGCCCGGGCCATAGCGGTGAACAGCGGTAACGCCAACGCTTGTATGGGAGATTACGGAAAACAGGCGGCGCTGGCGATGGCGCGGGCCGCGGCGGAAAGTTTGGGGCTGCGGACGACAGACGTGCTGGTAGCTTCCACGGGCGTGATCGGCCAGCCGCTGCCGCTGGAAAAAGTTTGCGCCGGTATTGCCGCGGCGGCGGCGGAGATCGGCGGCCTGCGCGGGGCGGAGGACGCCGAAGCGGTTTCGCGCCGGAAAGAATCGGCTCGCCGGGCGGCGCTGGCGATCATGACGACGGATCTGGCAGTCAAAGAACGGGCCTGGGAGATGGACTGCGCGGCCGGACCGGTCAGACTGGGCGTCATGGCTAAAGGCTCGGGGATGATCCACCCGAATATGGGAACAATGCTTTGTTTTATCACTACCGACGCGGCGCTGCCGCAGCCGCTTATGCGGGATATGCTGCGGGCGGCGGTCGACGAAAGTTTCAACATGGTGACGGTGGACGGCGATACCAGTACGAACGACATGGTGATAATGCTGGCGAACGGCGGCTCCGGGGTCACGCCGGCTGGGGAAGATCTGGAGAAGTTTCGCCTGCTGCTGAATGCCGCCGCTGTTTCCATGGCGCGGGCCATCGCCCGGGACGGCGAAGGCGCGAGCAAATTGATCGAGACCTGCGTGCGCGGCGCGGCTGCCCAAGAGGACGCGCGGCAAATTGCCCGCGCCGTTTGCGGCTCTAATCTGGTGAAAACAGCTATGCATGGGGAAGACGCCAACTGGGGCCGGATCGTCGCCGCGGCCGGGTATTCCGGCGCCCGGTTTGACCCGCGGCGTTTGGGCGTGAGCCTGAACGGGCTTGCGGTGGCGGCGGCGGGAGAGGGACTGCCCTTCTCGGAGGAAGAAGCGAAAAAACGTTTACGGTCGGCGGAAATACTGATCGAGATTTCTCTCGCGGACGGGAACGCGGAAGCAGTGGCTTGGGGCTGTGATTTGACTCATGCTTATGTGGATATAAACGCCGGCTACAGATCGTGAAAACAAACACGGAAAGGGAATGTTATATGTCAGCGGTCAGCGACAGGGAACGGGCGAATATTCTCGCGGAAGCGCTGCCTTATATCCAAAAATTTGCCGGCGCCGTAATCGTCGTCAAATATGGCGGCCATGCCATGGTTGATCCGGAATTGAAAGAAAAAGTCATACTGGACATTTTGCTGCTCAGTTCCGTCGGATTGAAACCGGTGGTCGTGCATGGCGGCGGCCCGGAAATCAGCGCCATGCTGAAACGGGTCGGCAAAGAAAGCGCTTTTGCCCACGGGTTGCGCGTGACGGACGCCGAAACCGTGGAAATAGCCTCTATGGTGCTTGTGGGCAAACTGAATACGGAAATAGTCTCTCTTTTGAATGCGCACGGCGGCCGGGCAGTCGGTCTTTCCGGCCATGACGCCCGTTTACTGGTCGCGGAGAAAATCCAAATGGAAGACGTCGACCTGGGTTTTGTCGGCGAGATAAAAAAAGTTAACCCCGCCATCATCAACTGCCTGCTCGCGGAGGGCTATATCCCGGTCATATCGCCTTTGGCCGGCGGCGAAGGGCATGAGGCGTATAATGTCAACGCCGATACGGCGGCCGGTTGCATAGCCGGCGCCCTGAAAGCTGATAAACTGCTTCTGCTGACCGATGTGCGCGGTATAATGCGCGACGTAAACGACGCGAGCACGCTTTTGCCGTTTATTGATCGTGAGGAAATACCGGCGCTGATCGCGGACGGAACATTGCGGGGCGGCATGATCCCTAAGGCGGAATGCGCCCTGAGCGCGTTGGATCTGGGTGTGCGCGGCGTACAGATCATAGACGGCAGGGAACCGCACGCCATATTACTGGAACTTTTTACGGCCGGCGGCGTCGGCACTATGATCGGCTGAGGTGGAAAAATATGGATATAACGAAATTGATGGAAACAGGTGAACAATGCCTGATGCGCACTTACGCCCGTTTGCCGCTGGCGCTTTGCCGCGGCGAGGGTTCCTGGGTCTGGGATACCGACGGCAAACGCTATCTTGATTTTGTCACGGGACTCGCCGTCACCTCGCTCGGGCATTCCCATCCGGAGATCGTCCGGGTCATAAGGGAACAGGCCGGTCTGATGCTCCATTCGTCCAATTTGTATTGGAATGAACCGCAAGTGCGGTTGGCGCGGACGCTGACCGAACATTCTTTCGCCGACAGGGCGTTTTTCTGCAACAGCGGAGCGGAAGCAAACGAGGGAGCGATAAAGCTGGCCCGAAAATACGCCAAAAAACACTATGGCGAACATAAAACGAAGATAATAAGCCTGCGCGGATCCTTTCACGGCCGGACGCTGGCCACGGTGACCGCCACCGGGCAGGAGCGCTATCATAAAGGTTATGAGCCTCTGCCCGCTGATTTTGGCTACGCGGAACGCGACGACGCCGCGCTGGAGGGAGTGCTGGACGAACAAACGGCGGCGTTTTTTCTTGAACCGGTGCTGGGCGAGGGCGGCGTGTTTCCGCTGAGCAAAGAATTTATGCTGGCCGCGAGAAATATTTGCGCGAAAAAAGGAATTTTGCTTG
>JAISEW010000202.1 GCA_031263945.1 Gracilibacteraceae bacterium
TCGCCACTTCGCAGAATATCGCCCGGGAGATCATCAAACGCGGGGGCGTTGACACCGTCGTGGTCACCACGGCCTATACCAATGCCGACGCCCTGTCCATCGCCTCTATCGCCGCCGCCAAGGGCTGGCCGATCTTGCTCAGCGGGGCGAACGGACTCAGCGCCGAGGCGCGCGCCATTATATCTGAAGCTGACCCGACCCGGACTTATGTCATCGGCGGGACCGGGGCGGTCAGCGCGGCCACCGCCGCCGGTCTGCCCGGCGTGACCCGTCTGGGCGGGGCGGACCGCTACGCCACGAATACAGAGATACTCAGGCACTTCGCCGATCAGTTTGATTACAGCAAAGGGCTTTTTGTCGCCAACGGGGCCAATAATCATCTGGTGGACGCCCTGTGCGCCTCCGCTTATATCGCCGGGGCGCCGCTTTATATCAGCGGCGACGCCGGTTTAGGCGCCGGAGAGTACGATCTGCTTTCCAATGTGCTGCGCCTGAAGGATTTTAGCCAACTGACCTCTCTAGGCGGCGCCGGCTCGATTTCCGAGACCACTCTGACCACGGTCCACAACGCTCTCCAAACCGGCGCCGGAGAAACCCCGCCGGCTGTCCAACCCAGCGGCGGAGGCGGCAGTAGCGGTGGAGGCGGTGGTAGTGGCGGCGGAGGTAGTGGAGGCGGCGGTGGTGGCGGAGGCACACCGGTTGTGAGCGCCTTCTCTATCTATATAGCCCCCAGCGGGAATGACTCCGCTGACGGCACAGCAACCTCTCCTCTGGCCACCCTCGCGGGGGCGCGGGATAAGATCCGCGCGCTGAAAGAATCCTCCGGTCTGCCGGACGGCGGCGTGACGGTCTATGTCCGCGGCGGGACCTATCCTGTCACGGAACCGGTCTTTTTTGACGAGAGTGATTCCGGCACCGCAAACGCGCCCATCCGCTACGCCGCCTATCCCGGCGAGACGCCTGTCTTCAACGGCGGTGTTTATATAAAAGGATCAGAATTTTCTGAAATTATCGGCGAAGCAGAATCGGCCCGCCTCAGCCGCAAAGCCCAAGATGAGGTGTTGTGTTATGACCTGTTCGCCAACGGTTTTTCCGACGACGACCTCGACTACGCGAAGGACTTCTGGCAGGCGGGCAACCTCAAAGAGTATGTCGCGGACGAATATTACGCGAACGATTATTCCATTCCGCGCATGCAGGTGTTCATCGACGACGACGCGCTCTATCCCGCCCGCTACCCCAACAAGACGGATGGCATTTTCGCCGAGAATCCCTACAACCAGTATCTGATGATCCCAGAGGTTCTCGAAACCGGCTTTGACCCGGACACCGAACGGCTCAACGAGAAACAATGCGTGTTCAAGACCTATGAGGAGAGGATCAAAGACTGGAAAAGCCTCGAGGATATCGTGATATTCGGCATGATTGGCTGGGAGTTTTTTCAGGACGAGATCGTCGCCGAAAATATCGACACAGAAAACATGACGATCACACTGCGCGGAGCGCCCAGTTCCGGCGTAATGGAACGCGGGCGTTACGCTTTTTCCAACGTATTCGAGGAACTCGACGCGCCGGGCGAATACTATATCGACAAGAACACGGGCATGCTCTACATCTACCCGACGAAAGACATGAAAAACGCCGCGGTCAAGATATCCCGCTTTGACGAGAGCTACATCATCGACGCGAGCGGCGCGTCGCACCTTGCCTTCTCCGGCCTGACGTTTGAGCTGACAAAAGGGTCGGTGTTCCATATCGCCGGCGGTGAGAACTGCTCCGTCGAGAACTGCACGCTGAAAAACTTCGGGATTAACGGCGTGACGCTGGGCGAATGGGTGCTCTCCATCGGCAATTTCGCGGCCGTCTATGACGCGGAGGATAAGGAGGAATTCCAGCGCTACCTCGGCGAACGTTCGACAGCCGAAAACGTGATCGGGCACAAGATAACCGGCTGCACGTTCTTGAACACGGGACACGCCGCGGCGGATATCCGCTCCTGTCATTCAGGCTACCGGGAGCCCGGCGGCGCGGTGTTTGCAAGCAACACGGTAAAGCACTCGGGGCTGATCGGCTCCGCCTATCGTTCCGGGCTTTTGCTGAGCGGCTGCGGCATCACGGTGACGGGCAACGCCTTCCTGTTCTGCCGGGGCCAGGCGATAGACGGCAATATCATCGACACCGAGATCACGTACAACGAGTTCTGCGACAGCCCGTCTGACATGGCCGAGGACACCGGCGCGATTTACCTCAACTACATGGGCCAAAACGACGGGGTAAAGATCAGATACAATTATTTTCACGACATAACGAACCGGGGGCATTACAACTATGGCTTTGACTACGCCCGCCGCTCCGTGGCCGGGTATGACAACGCCCAGCCTTTCCGGGATTTTTCCTACAACGTGATCTATAACACGCCCGGCATTCCCAATCCCATGAGCCCGGTCAGTCCGTCGACCACCGTCAACAACGTCTTCATCGACTGCGACTATGTGCTCGATTACCCGGACGAGTACATCCGGGACCATTACAAGGGCGAGACGGGACGCGAAATCATTGAGACGCTGAACACTCTTCCCAATTATTACCTCAACGGGCTTTACAAAGATCCTCTTTGGCGCGAGAACTATCCCGATCTGTATGAGTTTTACGAGTATATGGCGAATGAAAAACAGGATATGCGGCCCGTCATGGCGCAGGTGTACAACAATCTGATCGTCTATCTGGACAAGAGGATGAGCGGCCGGGCGACGGAGCTGCCGGAGACGGTGGAGGCGGACGCGAAATACGGGCGGGTGGAAAACAATCACTTCCTCTATGCCGACCCCGGTTTTACCAGGGCGCGCGACCACAACTTCCAGCTTTCCCGGCAAACCGCCGCGCAGTACGGCGTCGAATGGCTGGACATGAGCAAGATCGGCGCGCCGGGCGGGCTGGCGCAGCTGGATCGTCTCTCGGACCATTATGCGGACCCGCTCTGGGGCGTTGCGGCTGACAAGGAGATCAGCGTGGAGATCTTAGGCGGCCAGCACTACGCCATGGTGTCGTTCTGGCGGCAGGTCACGCCAGACGTCTGGGAATGGGCGTTTGACGCGGCCCTGAACGGGGAGTTCGCGGCGTCGTTCCCGGCCAAGCCGAACGGGACCTATACGGCTTTCTACCAAGGCGACGAGAACTACCCGCCGCAATTCATGGGCGGGATAATCGGCACGGTAGGCGACGCGCCGCCTGACGGGGCGGAGACCTTTACCGTGGAGCCGGAGCATGGCCAGTGGGATTATTTCCCATTTAAACTGGAAAATTAAGGAACGGTAAAATACAGGCCGAGGGCAAACGGAGGGAAATCAATGGGCAGGAAAAAGCCGCTGGTGATTCTTTGCGCCGCGCTTATTGTGGCGGCCGCGCTGTCGCCGCGGATATTCGCGGTAAGTGAAAACCTCGTCAACCAAAGGATCGGCGGCGCCGACCGCTACGCCACCGCGGCGGCCATATCGCAGGCCGGCTGGGGGGCGGCGGAAAACGTCATATTAGCCGGCGGCGGCGACGCCAATCTCGTGGACGCCCTGTCCGCGGCCCCGCTGGCCAAGTTGCTCAACGCTCCCATCCTCATTTCCGAGAGCGGACGGCTGACGCCGGTCACCGCCGCCGAACTGAGACGGCTGGGGGCCAAGACGGCGTATATCGTCAGCGGCGCCGCCGTTATCACTCAGGCGGTCCAAGATGAGATCCGGGCGATGGGCATAGCGGTCGTCCGGCTCGGGGGAGCGGATCGGTTCGCCACTTCACAAAATATCGCCCGGGAAATCATCAAACGCGGGGGCGTTGACACCGTCGTGGTCACCACGGCCTATACCAATGCCGACGCCCTGTCCATCGCCTCTATCGCCGCCGCCAAAGGCTGGCCGATCTTGCTCAGCGGGGCGAACGGACTCAGCGCCGAGGCGCGCGCCATTATATCTGAAATCAGCCCGGCCCGGACTTATGTCATAGGCGGGACCGGGGCGGTCAGCGCGGCCACCGCCAGTGGTCTGCCCGGCGTGACCCGTCTGGGCGGGGCGGACCGCTACGCCACGAATACGGAGATACTCAGGCATTTCGCCGATCAGTTTGATTACAGCAAAGGGCTTTTTGTCGCTAACGGGGCCAATAATCATCTGGTGGACGCCCTGTGCGCCTCCGCCTATATCGCCGGGGCGCCGCTTTTTATCAACGGCGACGCCGGTTTGGGCGCCGGAGAGCTTGATCTGCTCTCCAACGTGCTGCGCCTGAAGGATTTCAGTCAACTGACCTCCTTGGGCGGCGCCGGCTCGATTTCCGAGACCACTCTGACCGCGGTCCATAACGCCCTCTTGGGCGGCGCAGAAGAAACCACGCCGGCTGTCCGGCCCAGCGGCGGAGGCGGCGGCAGTAGCGGTGGCGGTGGTAGCGGAGGCAGCGGTGGTGGCGGCGGTAGTGGTGGCGGTAGTGGTGGCGGAGGCGGAGGCACACCGGTTGTGAGCGCCTTCTCTATCTATATAGCCCCCAGCGGGAATGACTCCGCTGACGGCACAGCAACCTCTCCTCTGGCCACCCTCACCGGAGCGCGGGATAAGATCCGCGCGCTGAAAGAATCCTCCGGTCTGCCGGACGGCGGCGTGACGGTCTATGTCCGCGGCGGGACCTATCCCGTCACGGAGACGACATTTTTTGATGAAGCGGATTCAGGGACGGAAGCATCCCCCATCCGCTACGCCGCTTACCCCGGCGAGACGCCGGTCTTTAACGGCGGCGTTTATATAAAAGGATCAGAATTTTCTGAAATTACCGGTGAAGCAGAATTGCACCGCCTCGGCCGCAAAGCCCAAGATGAGGTGTTGTGTTATAACTTGTTCGCAAACGGTTTCACTTACGACGACCTCGACTACGCGAAGGACTTCTGGCAGGCGGGCGACCTCAAAGAACACGTCGCGGACGAATATTACGCGAACGGCTACCTCGTTCCGCGTATGCAGGTGTTCATCGACGACGAG
>JAISEW010000162.1 GCA_031263945.1 Gracilibacteraceae bacterium
TAATCCCCGTTGGAAAGACGGAATATCTGCTTTACTTTACCCGATCCGTATGTGTTGCCGCCGACCAGCAGCGCGCGCCTGTAATCGCGCAAGGCGCCCGTCACCACTTCGGAGGAGCTGGCGGAATAGTTGTCGGTCAAAAGCACCATCGGTTCGGTGAAGCGTGTTTCCTGACTGACGGCGGGGATGGCCTCACTGGATTGATAATCCTCCATGATCATGGCCGTTTGGCTGCCGATGAAATATCCGAGCAGATCCAGCGCTTCTTCCGTATAACCGCCCGTATTGCCGCGCAGATCCAGGATCCAGCAGTCGGCGCCCGCCGCGCGCAGTTCCCGCGCTTCCCAGATAAATTCTTCCGTCAGCGTCATGCCGAAAGAACTCAGGGCCACATAGCCGATATGCCCGTCTAAAAGCGTTCCTTCCGCGAGCGGCATGGACAGGATCTTTCGCGTCAGGGTAAAATCAAGCGTTTCTTCCCCGCGCTGCACGGCTATCCGGATTTGGCTGCCCGGCTCCCCGCGCAAAAGGGCAGTGGATTCGTCAGTTGACAGACCGGCCAGTCTTACGCCGTCCGCGGCGATGATGACGTCGCCGGGCCGCACGCCTTGTTCATAGGCTGAATAACCTTCCAGCACGTCCGTCACCCGCAAACCGCTGTCCGTCCCCTCGATCACGACGCCGACCATGCCGGTCGCCGACTCATTATCAATAGAACCGATGAAGCGGTCATACTGATCGCTGCTCAAATATTCCGTGTCCGGGTCGCGCAGCAGGCTGATCATGTTCTCAACGCTGGTCGCGTTCAATACGTCCGCCCTCAGTTCATCCACATAATAGATCGTCAGCAGTTCGCGCACCTCCGTCAAAAGGTCGTCCGCCGCGAGAACAGCCGGCTGCGGCAGCAGGACGGACAGGAGCAGCGTCAGCGCGCATATCCATTTTGCCGTTTGCTTGATAAGGTTCATGATCATTCCTTTCGTCGAGGTCCAGACCGGCGTCAGCCGACGCTTATTTCTCACGCCCTTTTATATAAAAACCGAATCCGCGTAAGCTATGGCGTCCATATAATAGTCGGCGATTTCCTCGGATGATATTTTTTCCTTGTCGGTGATTTCAAAAGCTTCATCCCAGCTGCCCGCTTCGTACAGGAGCGTGAAGCGCAAGATCCGCCCCAGCAGATTGTCGGCGCCGAGCAGCGCCTCTTTCACTTCCGGCGACATGTTGAGTTCTTCCAGTATCAAGGAGAGGTTTTCGTCCAGGACCGCGTCTATCATGGAAAACATGCCGGTCGTAAACGCTTCTTCCGGCGAAACGCGCGGCCCGATCTTCTGGGCCAGTTTTTCGGCGAACACGCCCCGGACCAAAGCCATGCGCGCCAATTCCTCCATTTCCTTATCCACCGTTTCCCTGATGAAAAGCAAAGTCACCCAGCGGTTGATCTCCCTCAGCCCCAGCCGCACTAAAGCGTTCTCCAGGGAATTGGCGCGATAGCCGGCGTAATAAGCGGCGCTGTTCATCTGGTTCAAAAAACGGAAACTCAGACTTATATCGTTGCGGATGATTTTAGCCAGTTCGCGAAAATCGGGTTCAGCCCGGCGCAATTCCCGCATGACCCGCAGAAAAGTGTTGGAGGAAACATCCAGCGTCGCTTTGGACAAGACGGTCGGTTTAGCGAAATAATAGCCTTGAAACAAAGTGTAGCCGTCCGCTATGGCCCGGCGGAACTCCGCTTCCGTTTCCACTTTTTCCGCCAGAAGCGTGATTTCCCTGCGCAGCAGGTCTCGGGCTATCTCAGAACGCGCGGTTTCATCCAAAAGCTGGAAATCAACTTTGACAATATCGATATAATCAAATATTTCCTCATTTTGGATCTCACCTATATAATCATCAAGGGCGATAATGTATTTCTGCCGTTTCAGTTCTTCGACCTGCGCCAGCACTTCTCCGTCTATTTCAACGTCTTCCAGTATTTCGATGACAAACTCCTTGGGATCAAGCAGCGAAGGCAGAGCGCCCAGCAGAAGCGAGCGCGTAAAATTGACAAACCCGTACTTGCCGTTCGTCAAATTATGCATGCCAAAAGCGGTGACGGCGTCCGCGACCACAGCCTTGGTCGCTTTACTGCCATCCGTTTTCGCGCTGTAAGCTATCGCTCCTTCATCCCGGTACAAGAGCTCATAAGCGCGCAATTCGCGATTAGCGTTAAAAATCGGCTGTCTTGCCACATGCACTTTCATAACTAATTTTTCCTTTGCGGCCAGTACCCCTTTTCTCTTCTGGCGCCGGAAGCTTCCGCCCGCTCCGTGCGGCGCGGACCGTAACCCTGGCGGCGGCCGCTAAAAGAAGCGGCGCGCGGCCGCCGGCTCGGCAGGGGCATTTCTTCAGTCAAAACGACCGGCGTGGCGTCCGGTTCTTTCGTCAGCATTTTCAGAGCCGCGGCAAGCAGCGTCACGGAATCTGTTTCTTCCAGCAATTCTTCCGCCAGCGGCTGATAATCAAAATATTGTTTGGCCGCCACGGCCTCGAGCAGGCGGTCCGCCGTCAGGCGCAACTGGCCCTGCAGCGCGTCCGCCATGGAAGGCAGGGGCTGGCGTTTCATTTTCTTATTCGTAATAGTTTCGATCAGACGCAGGTGCCCGATCTCCCGCGGCGTCACAAATGTGACCGCCAGACCGCTTTTACCGGCGCGGCCTGTCCGGCCTATCCGGTGGACATAACTCTCCGGATCCTGCGGCACGTCAAAATTATAAATATGCGTGACGCCGCTGATATCCAAGCCTCTTGCCGCCACGTCCGTCGCCACCAAAATATCGACCGTCCCGTTGCGGAAACGGCGCATCACGCTGTCCCGCCGCGTTTGGGCCAGGTCGCCGTGGATACCCTCCGCCGAGTAACCGCGCTTGCTCAAAGCTTCATACAGTTCATCCACGCGCCGTTTCGTGCGCCCGAAAACGATGGCCGCGTCAGGCGACTGTATGTCAAGCAGACGGCACAGCGCGTCAAACTTGAATTTTTCCGGCAATTCGATATAGTGCTGCTCGGTGTTCGGCACGGTGACTTCTTTAGGCTGGATGCTGATGTACTGCGGCTCGCGCATAAAACGCCGGCTGAGTTCCTGCACGGCGCGCGGCATAGTGGCGGAGAACAGCATGGTTTGCCGTTCTTTCGGCACTTCCTGCAAGATAGTCTCGATATCTTCCACGAAACCCATACTGAGCATTTCGTCGGCTTCGTCCAGCACGACGATTTCAATCCGCTGCAAGCGCAAGGTTTGCCGGCGCATGTGATCCATGAGCCGCCCGGGCGTGCCGACCACGATCTGCGGCTTGTTTCTCAGGGCCCGGATCTGGCGCTCGATATCCTGGCCGCCGTAAATAGGCAAAGCGCGGATCCGTTTATACTGGCCGATGCGGTTCAATTCCTCCGCCACCTGGATCGCCAGTTCGCGCGTGGGCGTGACGACCAGCGCCGCGACATAGCCGGCGTCCGTTCGCAGTTTTTCTGTGATCGGGATGCCAAACGCGGCCGTTTTGCCTGTGCCGGTCTGAGCCTGGCCGATAAAATCCGCGCCTTGCAGGGCCAGCGGTATGGCGCGTGACTGGATGGGCGTCATTTCCTCAAACCCCATAGCCGCCACCGCCCGTTCCACCGGACTGCTCAAGTTAAGTTCCGAAAAATTGGACACTGATTTCTCCTCGCTCCTATTCTGTCTGGGATGTTCCCAAATACGGCCGTACGCCCTGCTCGACATGCGCGCTCAATGACTGCAGCTGGGCCTCGTCTGGAATATATTGGATCCGCACGCTGTCCAACATCTCCACCCCGGCTTCGCGCATGATCTTATCTACAATGCCCACGCTCTGACCTCCCCAACCGTATGAGCCGAACGCGAACCCGACGCGGTTTTTCGGCGCCAGCCCGGCTAAATAGGTAAGAAACTGGGAAACTGTAGGCATGATACCGTTATTCAAAGTGGGCGAACCGACAAAAATAAATTTGGAAAAGAGCACAGCCGTCATGATATCCGATACATGCGTCGTCTTCAGATTGCACATTTTCGCCGGCACGCCGGCGCGCTCCAAGGCGTCGCCCACGCGTAAAGCCATCGTTTCCGTCGAGTGCCACATGGAGTCATACACCACGACCGCCTTGTTTTCCGGCTGGTCGGCCGACCATTTTTTATACCAGCCGACGACGGTTGGCACATCCCGGCGCCAGATCAGCCCGTGGCTGGGGGCGATGATCCCGATATCCAGACCGGCGGCCGCGGCCAGCGCTTTTTGCGTCTGCGCGCCGTAAGGCATGACTATATTGGCGTAATATTTGGCCGCTTCTTCTTCCACGACGCCGAGCGAAACCTCGTCGGCAAAACGCTCCGCCGACGCCAGATGTTCGCCGAAAGCGTCATTGGAAAAAAGTATCTTCTCCTCGGGGCAATATGTCAGCATATTATCCGGCCAATGCACCATCGGCGTGCTGACAAAAGCCAAATTGCGCCGGCCGATATTTAAGACGTCTCCGGTTTTGACAGTATGGAAATCCCAGTCCTGTTTATAATGCAAACGCAAACCTTTTTCCCCCTGCGGCGAAGTATAAACAGCCGCGCGCGGCAGTTTTTCCATAAGCAGGGGCAGGGCGCCGGAATGATCCATTTCCACGTGATTGGAAACGACGATATCTATTTTAGCCGGATCGACGACCTCAGAAACGCGGGCCATCATTTCATTAAAAAAGGGGGCTTTTACAGTATCGATCAAAGTTATTTTATCGTCTATGATCAGATAGGCGTTGTAAGTCGATCCCCGCATGGTCGAATATCCGTGAAAATTACGCGTGTCCCAGTCCACGGCTCCGACCCACCAGACACCGTCCGCTACTTTAACAGGCTTCATGCCGCACCCCCATACAATACAATTTAGAGCAGACACATTTTAGAGCAGTCCTCATTTAATTATATAGAGATTTCCTGATTCCACAAGGGCAGAATCAAGAAAAAGAAAAAGAAGTACAATTCTGATAATTCTGGTAATTAGTCGTTAGC
>JAISEW010000169.1 GCA_031263945.1 Gracilibacteraceae bacterium
CTTTGACCACGCGCCCCTCATGCACGTCCAGACAGGGGATGATCCGTTTCGCTAACACGCCCGCTCTCCTTCCCGCCACAGACTGAGCGCCTCCGGCAAAGTAAAGGCGCCGCCGTACAGAGCCCGGCCGACGATAACGCCGTCCAGACCCGCCCCGTCAGCCGCGGCCGCGCGTACGCGGCGCAGATCCTCCAGAGCGGAGACGCCGCCGCTCACGATCACCCGCAAACCGGTTTCCGCCGCCAGGCGGGCGGAAGCCTCGATATTCGGCCCCGTCAGCATTCCGTCCCGGGCGATATCCGTATAAACAGCCGTGACCACCCCGCAGGCCCGCATGATCCGCCCCAGCTCCGCCGCGGCGACGCCCTCCTCCGCTCCCCAGCCCTGGGCCCGCACGCGCCCGCCTTGAGCGTCGATGCCCGCGACTATATGTTCCGGGCCGAAGCGGCGTACGGCTTCCCACACCAATTCCGGGTCCCGGGCGGCGGCCGTGCCGAACACCACCCGCTCCACGCCCAGGGCCAGCAGTTCCGCCGCCCGGGCCAGCGTGCGGACGCCGCCGCCGGTCTGCACCTTGAGCGGCGCGGCCGCGACGACAGCGCGCAGAGCCGCGTCGTTCACCGGTTGGCCGGCAAAAGCCCCGTCCAGATCCACCACCTGCAAAAACTCGGCGCCGGCGGCGGCAAACTCGCGCGCGACCGCCGCCGGGTCGGCGGCGTAAACGGTCGCCGTTTCCATTTTACCCTGCGCCAGCCGCACGACCTGTCCGTCTTTTAAGTCAATGGCCGGGTACAGCCGCACCGCTCTCCACCCACTTTCCAAAATTATCCAATACGCGCAGGCCCCAATGGCTGGATTTTTCGGGATGAAACTGCGTCCCCCAGACGTTGTCCCGGCCGACCAAAGCCGCGAATTCCGCGCCGTAATCGCAGACGCCGGCGCAGCAGTCCTCGTCAGAAGGCGCCGCGTAAAAAGAATGGACAAAATAAAAAAACGAATCCTGCGGGATCCCGGCGCACAGAGGGTTTTCCCTGACGATCCGCAGATTGTTCCAGCCCATATGCGGCGCCTTGAGATCGGCGGCGAAGCGCACGACCCGGCCGGGCAAGAGCCCCAGCCCCGCGTGTTCCCCGTGTTCTTCCCCCGCGTCGAACAAAACCTGCATACCGAGGCAGATGCCAAAAAACGGGCGGCCCGAGCGGACAAAATCATGCAGCGGCTCGATCCAGCCTCTGCCGGTCAGCGCGCTCATGGCGTCGGCAAAAGCGCCGACCCCGGGCAAGATCAGGCCGCGGACGGCGGCGGCTTCCGCCGGTTCCCGCAGGATACGCGCCTCATAGCCCAGGCGCCGCAATGCCTTATGCACGCTATGCAGATTGCCGCGGTCGTAATCCACGATCCCGATCATAGCGCCCTCCCCGCCGCCGTCGCCGCTGTCACAGAACGCCTTTCGTGGAAAACACGCCGCGGACGCGCGGGTCAAGGGCCGCGGCCTCTCCCATCGCCAGACCGGCGCCTTTGAATATGCTTTCCAAAATATGATGCCGGTTCCGCCCGGCCTGCAGGGCGACGTGCAGCGTGGCGCCCGCGTTCACGGCCAGCGCCCGGAAAAATTCCTCGGCCAGTTCGCAGGGAAAAGCCCCCGCCGTCCCGGTGAGCGGCGGGACGTTCCAGGCGAGAAATCCTCTGCCGGAAAAATCTACCGCCACTTGCGCCAGCGCCTCGTCCATCGGCAAAAGCGCGCCGGCGACCCGACGCACGCCCTTTTTCTCCCCGAGCGCGTCCGCGAGCAAATGTCCCAGGACGATTCCGCAGTCTTCCACCGTGTGATGGGCGTCCACCGCCAGATCCCCCCGCGCCTTTAGCTCCAGGTCGAACAGAGCGAAGCGGCACCAGGCCGTGAGCATATGGTCAAAAAAACCGATGCCCGTGTCGACCGCCGCCTCCCCGCCGCCGTCCAAACGCAGCAGGGCGCTGATTTCTGTCTCCAGCGTCCGGCGCTCCCATTTTGCTTCCCGCATCAAGATCCCCCTTCCCCCTGGGCTATACTGGCGGCCGCCCGCAAAAACGACCCGGTTTCCTCCGGCGTCCCGGCGCTGACGCGCAGGCACGAGCCCAGCCCCGGCAAACGCTCCAGCAGCCGCACGGTAAAACCGCGGGCGCCCAGAGCCTCGCACCACCCGGCCGCGTCCCTAGGCCGAAAAAGGACGAAATTCGCCCGCGTCGGCCAGACTTTCAGGCCGGGCAGCGCCTTGAGCCCCAGGTATAACCTCTCCGTTTCCGCCCGCAGCACGGCGACTTGCTCTTCATAGGCCGCCGCCCGCCGGAGGACCGCCAGCCCGGCCTTTTGGGTGAAAGAGTTCACATTGAAGGTCTGCCGCGCCCGGTCCAGCATGGCCACCGCTTCCGCCGGCCCGCAAATATAACCGAGCCGCAGGGCCGCCATGCCGAACGCTTTGGAAAATGTTTTCATTATAAGTAAATTTTGGTATTCGTGGATAAAAGGGAGCATGGAGGCCTCCGCCCCGGCAAACTCGCCGTACGCCTCATCCACCACTACCAGCGCCCCGCTTTCCCGGAGCAGGCGCTCTATCTCCTCCCGGGGAAATAAGGCCCCGGTCGGGTTGTTCGGGTTGCAGACGATTATGACCGCAATCGGGTTTTCCCGGCAAAGCGCGAGCATTTTATCCAGATCCAGCGCTTGCCCTTCCGCGGCCAGCGGCGCTTCCAGGAGCGGCGTGTCCGTCACGGCGGCGGCGATAGCGTAGACGCCGAAAGCCGGCGGCTGGATGAGCAGCGCCCGCCCCGGGCCGCCGAAAGTCTGCAGCACGAGGGTGATCAACTCGTCCGAACCGTTGCCCGCGATGATCTCCTCCCGCCGCAAGCCGAAACGCGCCGCCAAAGCCTCGCGCAGAGCGGTGGCCGCGCCGTCCGGATAGCGATTCGGCTCCAGACCGGCCGCGATTTCCGCCGCCAGTCCCTCCGGCCAGGGAAACGGGTTTTCGCTCGCGTCCAGCCTGATCCCGCCCCGCGCGGCGCCTGGGCTGTACGGCGTCAGAGCCCGTATATTCGGCCGCAGCCGTTCAGTCAACATCGAACTGTCCCCTCCGTTCCACGGCCCTGGCGTGCGCCTCCAGCCCCTCGCTCCGCGCCAGCAGGGCGATTTGGCGCTTGGCGGCTTGCAGGGCTTCCGGCGAGTAATGCAGGACGCTGATTTTTTTCAGAAAAGTATCCACGTCCAATACGGAGTGAAAACGCGCCGTCCCGCCGGTCGGCAAAATATGATCCGGCCCGGCGAAATAATCCCCGACCGGTTCCGGCGTGTGCGCCCCGAGAAAAACCGCTCCGGCGCTCCGCACCCGCCCCAGCCAGGCAAAAGGCTCCGCCACGGCCAGCTCCAGGTGTTCCGGCGCGACGGCGTTGACCAGATCCATGCCCTGAGCGAGCGAATCGGCCCAGATCAGGGCGCCGTTATCCTCCCAGGAACGGCGGGCGATATTTTCCCGCGGCAGCCCGGCCAGCTGCGTTTCCACTTCCGCCGCCACCGCCCGCAGCAAGGGGAGGCGCGGCGAAATACAGACGGCTGAGGCGCGGGCGTCATGCTCGGCCTGAGCCAGGAGGTCGGCGGCCAAAAACGCCGGATCGCCCGTTTCGTCGGCCAGAATGACGATCTCGCTCGGGCCGGCCAGCATGTCGATATCCACGCGCCCGTAGACCTGTTTTTTGGCCTGGGTCACATATACGTTGCCCGGCCCCGTTATTTTGTCCACCGGAGCGACGGTCGGCGTGCCAAAAGCGAGGGCGGCTATGGCCTGCGCCCCGCCGATCTTGTAGATTTCCGCCACGCCGCATTCCCGCGCGGCCACGAGCACTTCCGCGCTCAGCGTCCCGTCCCGCCGCGGCGGCGAAGTCATGACGACGCGCGCCACTCCGGCCACGGCCGCCGGCACGGCGTTCATCAGCACGGACGAGGGATACGAGGCCTGGCCGCCGGGCACATAGATCCCCACGCTCTCGAGCGGGCGCACGATCTGCCCGAGGATGGCGCCGCCGGCGTCCGGTTCCAGCCAGGAAACGCGCTTTTGTTTTTCATGGTAAGAGCGGATATTCTTCAGCGCCGCGCGCAAGGCGGCCAGCCATTCCTCCGTCACCGCGGCGCAGGCCCGCGCGGTTTCCTCCTCCGTCACGCGCAGACCGGTTTTCCGCAGATCGGCCCCGTCGAAAAGCTCGGTCAGCTCGTAGAGAGCCTCATCCTTTTGCGCGGCCACGCGGGAAAGGATACCGGCGACCGTTTCCGCCACCTCAGCCTCGTCCCCATAGGCTCCCCGCATCGCCGCCGGGTCCCAATCGGCGAGCCTGACGATCTCCTTCATCCCGCTTTCACCTCCGTCTCGGGCCGCCCAGCTGCTCGCGCAGGCCGTCGCTCAGGGCGCGGATCGCGTCAAACCGCAGGCGGTACGTCACCCGATTGGCGATCAGCCGGGTCGTGGCCTCAAAAATCGGCGCTATTTCCACCAGACGGTTTTCTTTCAGCGTGGCCCCCGAAGAAACGATGTCCACGATCATTTCCGCCAGCCCCACTTTCGGCGCCAGCTCGATATTGCCGTGCAACTTGATGGTCGTCACCTGCATCCCCTGTTCGTTAAAAAACAGCCTGGCGACCCGGGGAAATTTTGTCGCGACGCGCATCCGGTTGAACGCCTTCAAATCATAGCTTCCGTCAGGCCGGCGCGGCGGCAGCGATTCTTCCGGCGCCGCCACCATAAAACGGCAGGCCCCGAACTTCAGATCCAGCAATTCCGCCACATCCCGGTTCTGCTCCACGATGGTGTCTTTGCCCACAAATCCGGCGTCGGCCGCCCCGTATTCCACATAAGTCGGGATATCCGTCGGCCGGCAAATGATGAGCCGCGTCCGGCGAGCCGGGAAATCGAATGTCAGCCGGCGCGATTCCCGCGCCACGCCGGCGCAGGGAATACCGCATCCCTGCAGCAGCTCCAGCGACCGCGCCAGCAGTTTACCCTTGGGCAAGGCTATCGTCAATATTTCTTTCATAACCGCCTCTCTCCTGACAGCGCTTCCCGCCGCGGATGATGTATGGGCTAAGTATAACTCATTGGTGCTCATTATTCAAGACGCCGATTCGTGAACCACGACATCCATTATACAGCCATTATTTATATAAATTTCCATGCTTGCTATATTTATCCTTAGAAAATTTCAAAAAACCCTTGCAGCCCTGCGGGGAGCATGGTATAATTACTTATTCTGTTTTATGAGCTAATTTAATTGAAGTAACCACAATCTTAAAATTAGAGAGAGAGGTGTTTTATGTTATTCGATGAGCAGCAAATTGAGGACGTCGTTTCTGATTTTGAACGCCGTTTGCGCGGTGGTGAAATCAAAAAATTTGTCTTATCGAATTCTGCAGATGAATACTCCAACGGGAGAGATAAACAAGATTTGGATGCGATTATTAATGCGGATGAGAACGCGCCTTTGTTTACCATGTCCATGAAAGCCTGATAAATGAGAGTATATGTTGAACAGTAAGTCGTATGCAGCGGATTATCGGTATCTGTTTGAGGGCGATGATCCGCCGTTTAAATTAGAAACTATAACAGGGCGATTTGAAGATAGGCTTAAAATGCTCCAGTCACTCATCAGTAAGTACAATTTGCAAGATGAATGTTCAGTTAATCTGGGACTGTTGGAAATGGCGGTCTTGGATTATTTTGCGGACATAAAGCGGCTTAAAGAATTCCATGGAAACGAGTATATACAGTGTGAAAAAATATATGCTTACGAGTCATATTGGATGCTGAGGAACCATCCCATCCAACTCAAATCCGGATGTACTCTTGATGATGAAAAACTGCACATTAATGAATTTATTATATCTTATCTCTACATAAAGCTCTTAGCTAAAGAGTTAGAATGCAGAATTGAAGCGGATATCCAAAGTGACGACTTGGAGAAGAAGCTGGAGTATAGCAAATTCACTCAAGAATTACGGTTGAAGCTATATTATACATTTAGGCATCGAACTTTCACCGCTCAGACACTTTTGCTTGCATTTGAATCATATTTGGCGGCGGCGCAGTTTATCCTGCAAGTTTCATAATGGCAGCGCCAATGCGTATCTTGCAAATTTCTGACCTTCACTTGCGATCAACTTATAAATTGGAAGATGAAGTTAAAAAAATACTCGCCCGTTTTTTTGACATGCTGTCTAGTCTAAAAACGCCAAGGCGGAGCCTCTTGATTTTGTTGTTATAACAGGCGATATAAGAAACGCCTCCGACGGTATCACGGTCAGTGACGCAAACGAACTGTTGGAGCGC
>JAISEW010000215.1 GCA_031263945.1 Gracilibacteraceae bacterium
TTGACCGCTTTGTGGGAACGCGGCATCATCCAACCGGCGACGCGGTTTCACGCGCATAGTATCCCTTGCCGGTAGACATGGGAGCGACAATTGTTGCGTTTGGCAGAACACGCTTACACCGGTCGTCGAGATATGCTTTGTTCTGTTCAAACGTCATGCTATTGCGGCGTTCCTCGATTTTTCTGCGTGTCGCGTGAATAGCGTCAAGAGTGTCATTTGTCGTCTTGCTCATAATCCAGCACCTCCCTTGCCGTGAATATTGAGATAGGCCTATAACCCAACCGGGCGTTGATTTCGGCGGTCATAGCCTTGGTTTTCGGGCGGTTTATATGCTTAAAATTGTAAGACACCACACAGTTCAGGTCATTGGCCGCAGCGCAGGCGATATGAGTCGCGTCAGTTAATGAACCGCTGGGCAGTGCCCCGTCTCCAACATATCTTGCTGCCAGCAATACTCAGGAATTATAGCATACCGCCGCCGCTTTGTGTATGACACACGGGAATTTTGTCGGAAATTTGTCCGCAGAGTCTCGCAAAAGCCGCGATATTGTGATATAGTTAGGCAAGCGCATTTTACGGAAGGGAGCGATTTTGCCTATGAGCGCCAGCATTCCGGGACTGGTCACGAGAACGCTGCTCTGTGTGGACAGCATATCCTCCGCGGATATATCCGGCAGATTTTACAATTTATACCTTGAAGAGCCGGCCCGCTTTCAGACGATAAAAGAATTTTTAGACAAAATGGGGGATTTTTTTGACACGATCTCCTTCCCGCAGAATTTCTTTGATTTCCGTTATTTTCGTGAGGAAAACAAAGAGACGGCAGTCAGGAGCGCGGCGCCGGAATGGAAAAAATACTGGAGCGAATCTCTGTTCGACGCGGAAAAAGGCGAACAGGGGACGTTCATTTTTCAGGTGCGTTACAGGCAAAGGGCGGAATGGCAGGGAACGCTCACCTGGGTGGAACAGAAAAAACAGGCGCCGTTCCGCAGCGCCTTGGAGTTTATCCGGCTGATCAACGCCGCGTTCGGCGGCGCGGAAGGCGATATGACCGGCTGGACCGATCAGAGCGCCGGCGGAGGCTGAATATGGACTTTATAAAAATGCACGGTCTGGGCAACGATTTTATCCTCGTGGACGAGTTCGAGGGCGCATCGGGGATCTCCTACCCCGCGGCGGCGCGGGAGCTGTGCGACCGCCACCGGGGCGTGGGCGCCGACGGGCTTTTGCTGCTGCAGGCCGCGCAGCGGGCGGATGTGCGGATGCGCGTTTTTAACCCGGACGGCTCCGAGGCGGAAATGTGCGGCAACGGGATCCGCTGCCTGGCGAAATACGCTTATGAGGCCGGCTATGTTTCGAGCGACACGATGACGGTCGGGACGGAAGCCGGTGTAAAAAATATCTGGCTGACTGCGGAGGGCGGCGCGGTCCGGGAAGTTTGCGTCGACATGGGCGCGCCGATCCTGCGGCCGGAACTGGTGCCGGTGCTGGCGAAGCAGGAATTGGCCGTGGAAGAAAAAATAGAGATCAGCGGGCATACTTTCTTTTTTACCGCCGTCTCCATGGGGAACCCGCATTGCGTGATCTTCGCGCCCGCGGTGGAGGAGATCCCGTTGGAGGCGGCCGGCCCGCTCCTGGAGCATCACCCAATTTTTCCCAATCGCACCAATGTCGCCTTCGCGCAAGTCGTGAGCCGGCATGATATCATCCTGCGCATGTGGGAAAGAGGGGCCGGCCCCACGCAGGCCTGCGGCACGGGAGCCTGCGCCGCCGTGGTGGCCGGGGTGCTGGAAGGGCGGCTGGAGCGGGAGTCGTTCGTGCGCCTGCCCGGGGGAACGCTGCGCATCGCCTGGCAGGACTCCGGCAATGTGCTGATGAGCGGCCCGGCGGCTTACGTATTCCGAGGAAAAACATTATAAGCGGGGCCTGACCGGCCCGGCGAGGGAGGATGGCGCTTTCATGACGGAACAGGCAGAGAGGATCAAAAATTTACCGCCTTATCTTTTCGCGCGCATCGACGAAAAAATAGCGGCGGCGAGGGCCAAAGGCACGGACGTCATCAGTCTCGGCATCGGCGACCCGGATTTGCCCACGCCGAAAAACATCGTGGATAAAATGGCGGCCGAGGTATATAATCCGGCCCATCATCAATACCCGTCCTACGCCGGGATGCTGAGTTTCCGGCAAGCGGTGGCGGAATGGCACCGGCGCCGCGGCGGAGTGGAGCTTGACCCGCAAACCGAAGTGCTGACGCTGATCGGTTCCAAGGAAGGCATCGCCCATATTTCCCTTTGTTACATCAACCCGGGCGATATCGCTCTCGTGCCCGATCCGGGCTATCCGGTCTATGAGATCGGGTGTATGCTGGCCGGCGGCCAGGCCTATAAAATGCCGCTGCGCGCGGAAAACGAGTTTTTGCCCGTATTCGAGGATATCCCCGCGGATGTGGTCAAACGGGCTAAACTTCTTTTTCTGAATTATCCGAATAATCCGACATCGGCGACGGCGGACGAGGCCTTTTACCGCAAGGCGATAGATTTCGCCCGGGAAAACGATATCATCATCTGCCATGACGGGGCCTATTCGGAGATCGGGTTTGACGGGTATAAGCCGCTCGGTTTTCTGGAGGTGCCGGGGGCGAAAGAAGCGGGGATCGAATTCAACTCGCTTTCCAAAGCGTATAATATGACCGGCTGGCGCATCGCCTGGGCGGCGGGCCGCCGCGACGTGATCGGCGCGCTGGGGACGGTGAAGTCGAACTTGGATTCCGGCGCTTTTCAGGCGGTGCAGGCGGCGGGCATCGAGGCCCTGCTCGGCCCGCAGGACATCATCCCGCAGATGTGCGACGTTTACCAGGAGCGGCGCGATATCATCATCGACACTTTGAACAGCATGGGCTGGCGGATGAAAAAAACCAAAGCGGCCGTCTATGTGTGGGCGCCGGTGCCGAAGGGCTTTACCTCAGAGTCTTTCGCCGAATTCGTGCTGGAAAAAGCCGGCGTGGTCGTGACGCCCGGCAACGGCTACGGCGCGGCCGGCGAAGGCTATGTGCGCATGACGCTGACCATAGGCACACAGCGCCTGCGGGAAGCGCTGCGGCGGATGAGAGACACTCTCGGCTCCGTCACGTTTTAGAGGGGCAGGGAATGGATTCCGGCATAAAGCCGGAATGACGGATGGACTGGATGCACGGGCGTAGGGGACGGCGTCCTCGACGCACCGCCTGACCCTGGGAGATGGATTCCGGTTTCTCCTCCCGTCATTCTGGGCTTGTCCCAGAATCCATGTTTCCTTCTGGAGGGGGACAGAGAATGGATTCCGGCATAAAGCCGGAATGACGCAATGACAGGGCTTAACGGGGGTTGAAATGGCTGGGTATTTTAAAAATTTTACCAAAACCTTCCAACCGGCGGCGGATCTGGTAAAACCGGACGGGAAAACCCTCAAGCAATATGAGGGCGTATTGCCCGCAGAACTCATCGGGTTCTGGCGTGAATCCGGCCTGGGAAATTATGGCGGCGGACTGATCAAAGTGGTCGATCCGGCGGATTACGCGGATTCGCTGGCTGAATGGCTGGGGCGGCGGGACGCCTCGAAAGTTCCGATCCTCGTAACCGGGTTCGGGGATATTTTTTATTACCGCCAACTGGCTGAGGGCGCGGAGGACGTTAGTTTTCTTGACGTCCACCACAGGAAAATAAGCGTTTGCGTCTGGAGTTTAACGGAGTTTTTCGATTCTTTCATTGTAGATCCGGATATCATCAACGAACTTTTGAGGAAGGAGTTGTTTGACGAAGCATTGAAGGAAAAGGGCCGCCTGGATCATGACGAGATATATTTTTTTGTGCCCGCGCTGATCATGGGCGGCGGCGAAGATGTCCAATATATCGGCAAAGGGAAGGGGGCGGAGCATCAATCGCTTTTGTTTCAAATGGGGAATCAGCAGTAAAAAAAATTTAGAGGTGTCCTAAACTAAAACGCGGAGGTGCGGCAAATGTTTTACGTCAGCGGCGACGATAAGATCAAGGACGTCAAGGTCCAATTGCGGGGCGGGGAAGGAAACACGACCTTCGAGAAGTTTTTCCCTGACGACAAGCTGCCAAAAAGTTACAAGGTTTTCGCGGAAATGGTGCTGGAACCGGGTTGCTCCGTCGGGCAGCACGGGCATCAGGGCGAAAGCGAGATTTACTATGTGCTGTCCGGCACGGGGGAAATCAACGTAAACGGCGAGACCCTGCAGGCCAAACCGGGCGACGTGGCCGTATGTCACAGCGGCAGTTTTCACAGCGCCAAGAACACGAGCGACAAGGAACTGCGCATACTGGCCATGATCGTTTATGAACCGGCATGACTCAGTTACAGTTCCCTTCGTCATTGCGAGGAGCGCAGCGACGAAGCAATCCAGTACTTCCGCTATGCTTCGGCGTATTTTCGTCCGCGGTGTAAACGCGGGTCTGGATTGCTTCGCTACGCTCGCAATGACATCTGAACTGCGCCAATAGGACAAATATGCCATTTTCGGAAAAAAACAACTTGACAGGCCGGGACGCAGACGTTAGAATGTGGCGGTTACGACTGGAAATGTAAAAAATGTATCGTCAAAAGGAGGAAGAAAGAATGAATCCTAGGAAAAATGGAATTCTGTGTCTGCTCCTGGTTCTGCTGTGCGGCGTTCTTGTCCTGTCCGGCTGCGGCGGCGGGGTAGCCGCCACGCCGCCTGCCGGGGGATCTACTGAACCCGCCGCGGGCGAGCCGATCAACGTGGGGCTGAATCTTGAGCTCACGGGCAGTTCGGCGGAATTCGGTCTCAGCGGCCAGAACGGCATGAAACTGGCGTTTGACAAAGTGAACGCCGAGGGCGGGGTTTTGGACGGGAGGATGTTCAACTATATTCCCGCCGATAACAAATCGGAAGCCGGTGAGGCGACCAGCGCCACGACGCGTCTCGTCGGGGAAAACGTCTCCGCCATCCTCGGCCCGATGACGACGGCGGCCGTACTCGGCTCCATCCAGCTCGTAACCGATAACAACATCGTACTCATCACCCCGAGCGGCACGAACGCCCGTCTGACCGTCAACGAGGACGGCAGCCTGAATCCGTGGATCTTCCGCGCATGTTTTATCGACCCCTTCCAGGGCGAGGTCGCCGCTAATTTCGCCATGGACGTCCTGGGGGCGGAAACCGCGGCTATCGCCTATGACATCGTCGGCGATTACTCCGGCGGGTTGGCCGCCAGCTTCAAGCAGACTTTTGAAGCCGCCGGCAAGACCGTCGTGCGCGAGGAACAATTCTCGGCCGGCGACACGGATTTCCGCCCGATCATTGAAAACATCAAGACTTCAAACCCGGACGTCATTTTTGTGCCGGCCTATTACACCGACGACGGCCGTTTTGTCCTGCAGGCCAGAGACGCTGAAGTCACCGTGCCGATCTTGGGCGGCGACGGCTGGGGCAGCGGCGACATGGTGGGCATCGCCGGCGCTGAGAACATGAACAACACTTTCTATGTGGACTTCGTTTACATGGACGACCCGTTGCTGCAGGATTTTGTCAGCGAGTACCGGGCGGCCTACAACCGGGAACCCGACGGATTCAGCGTCCTGGGCTATGAGTCCGCGACGATGCTGATCGAAGCGGTGAAAAACGCCGGCGGCACGGATCCGGAAGCCCTGCGCTCCGCCTTGGAAAACCTGGGAGAATTCACCGGTATTTCCGGGGAGATGACATTTGATCCCGCGACGCATAACCCAGTCAAGAAGGCGATCATCCTTGAATCCGTCAACGGCGTCAAAGAATTAAAAGAGATAGTCGAACCTAAATAAGAAACCACTGGCAGCAAGCCGGCCGCGGCCGGCTTGCCCGCGAAAAACGCTTCCCCAGAAGGACTTTATACGTCATGTCAGCTGAATTCATAATGCAGCAGCTGCTGAT
>JAISEW010000047.1 GCA_031263945.1 Gracilibacteraceae bacterium
ACGACATCAAGCCAAGGGTATCCCTGGCTGTTAATGTCATACTCGCATTATAATCCCTGGCAAGGGAAAAATCAATAATTTTTTCATATATTTTCATAGATTATAGGAGAGTTGAGAGAGGAGAGTACTGGTTCACATCGCCTTGAAATTGTACAGCGCTTTTGCTGTTTAGTGTTATGGCTTAATGCAAAACACCGCATAGAGCGGAACGCTCTTGATCCCGTTCTCAAAGCCAAAATTTCTGCCCGACACACGGTAGGCAAACACAGGTTTGTAGGTATCGGCGTAGTTGCGCAGGCTTTTGGAACGGACATTTTCGGCGGACTTCGCTTCAAGCGGCAAAATATTTCCTTGCCTGTCTTGAAAGACGAAATCAACCTCCGCTTTTCCCGGCGAACTCCAATAATACGGCGTAATGCCGTTGACGGCGAGTGCTTGATGGATATAATTTTCGGTCAGCGCCCCCTTAAAGCCGTCAAAGCTATACGGCGTGTGAATCACCACATTCGCCGCAATGCCGAACTTGGAGCAAAGCAAGCCTGTATCCGCCATATAGACCTTAAACGCCTCGTTTTCCGCATAGACCGCCAAGGGCATTTTCCCCTGCGTCACATGGACGCATTTGTGGATGATCCCCGCCGAGACAAGCCACTCCATTGCCGATTCATAGTCTCTCGACCTTGCGCCGGATTTGATGACCTTGTATTGGAACTTATGGTTTTCCTTGGAAAGCTGCGCCGGAATGCTTGCCCAAGCCGCCATAATGCGCGTCATGTCCTGCGGCGTGGTATATTTTGCCATATCCGCAATGTAGGAATCGTTCAGTGTTTTAAGCTCTGCGTTCACAAAGTCAAAGTCGCGTTTGTTGATATATTCCTGCACGGCGGCGGGCATACCGCCCACCACCAGACAAGTTTTGTAGAAGTCCATTGCGGCGTCGTGCAAGGCAAGCGGCGTGAAACCGGCATAGGCTTCGCGGATCAAGCCGCACAGCTTTTCCTGCTCAATTGCCTGCAAAAATTCCTCAAAGTCCATCGGGTGCATATGCAGCATTTCTACCTTACCCACGGGGAAAGAGAATTTTTCGCGCTTTAACGCCACGCCGAGCAGACTGCCCGCCGCGATGATGTGGTAGCCCGTCTTGCTTTCCTCAAAGTATTTCAGCGAGGTCAACGCCCGTTCACAAGCCTGTATCTCGTCAAAGATGATCAGCGTGTCCTCTGTCAAAATGCTCTGTCCGCTCCGCGCTTCCAATTCCTTGATGATTCTTTCGGGGTTTAAGTCGCGCTCAAAAATAGCGGTAATTTCTGATGAGCTTTCCATATTGAAATATACCGTGTTTTTATAGTGCCTTTTCCCAAAGGTCAAGGCGGTGTAGGTTTTGCCGACCTGCCGCGCGCCCTGTATCAAAAGCGGCTTCTTGCCGGGGTTTGCTTTCCATTTGAGCAAGCTGCTCATAATTTTACGTTCCATATAGTGCTACTACCTCGCACTTATTATAACCTAAAACTGCCCAGAGGTCAACAACTAAACTCCGGCGCGTGGAGAACGCGCAGCCCGAGAACCAGTATGTACTCCACGAACTACTCCCCTTCCGCCGGTTGCGCGGCGGGCGCGGTCAGGGCGTAGACGAAACCCATGAGGACGCAGAAGGAGGTCATGAGCTGCAGGTGGTAAAATATCCCTGCCATAAAGTTGTACAGCAGCACCGAGGGTAAAACGCTCACATACGCGGCAAGCATGATCTGCGCTTCCGTGAAATACCCGCCGCGCTCCGGCGCCGGCGCCGCCGCCATGCCCCGGCCGGGCGGCCGGCCGCGCAAGACCCGCCAGGCGGCGATAAAGGGCAGGAAAAACACGGCCAGATAGGCCGCCAGACCCACAAAGCCGTAGCGCCGCGTGTACAGGGCGTATTCGTTATCCACCAGCGTCGTCATCGTGGCTTTTTGCGTGCCCCAGCCAAAAACCGGCGAATCCCAAATACTGCCAATCGCCGTGTTCCAGCGGGCCAAATGGCCTTGGAGGGAGGTGCTGTTGGAAAAATCCAGCCCTTCGGCCACGCGGTTCAAAAAATCCGCGGATGAGGTAAAAAACAGGAGCAAAGTCAGAAGAAAGAGTACCAGTATTTTTTTCGTCACCTGCCGGTTTTTGCGAAAATGCCTCCAGGCCCACACGCTCGTCAGGGCGAAAAGAAGGGCGATCCCCATGAGCGCCGTGCGGGAGATCGTCAGGTATTCGAGCTTGACGATCAGGGCGATGGCCGCCAGAAGCGGCAGCGGCAGTTTTCCTCCGTCATCGGCAAAATAGTAGCGCGTGACGAGCACGGCCAGCACGAGTACGGTAAACATGCCGAAAACATTGGGGTTGTCAAAGGCGCCGAGGATACGCGCCGGGTTGCCCACGATCAGGTGCTCCCAGTGCGCCTGATTGAAAAACGGGGCCAGCCAAGTGTCCAGGCCCAGCGCGTTCCAATGCTGCCCCCAGCCGAAAACGACCAGCACTCCCAGGGCAAAAGCGGCGGCCAGCCGCAGCAACAGGCGGTCGTCCGCCGTGAACTGGGTGGAAGCGACAAGGGTGATAATGAGGAAATACTTAAAAAACGTGACGAGTTCCATCGCGTCCCGCAAGGTGTACGCCGCGTCAAGGAAAACGACCGCGTAGAGATTGGAGACGGCGTAAGAGACGAGGAGCGCGGCGAAAAGACGGCCGACCGTCGCCCACAGCCAAGCCCGCGCGGGCGGCGGGGCGGGGCGGGGCCGCCCGCGCAGGACGCACTCCGCCAATCGGGCCATGTACAGGGCAAAACCGGCAAAAAGGATAAATTCATCCAAGCGCAGGCTGGGCAGAGCCGGATGCAAAGAAAAGGACGGCAGGAGCATGGCGGACAAAATAACCGTCAGCAGCATGAAAATCCGCGTTTCGTTTTTATAAAAAGAACACCAGGCCACGATCCGTCAATCCTCCAGCGCCGCGCGCGCGGCGGCGGCGATATATTCCAGCTGGGCCGGCGTCAGTTCCGGATAGCAGGGGATAGCCAGCGCCTCCCGGCAAGCCCGCTCCGCCCGCGGCAGATCCCCGTCCCGGTGACCCAGAGCGGCAAAGGCTTTTTGCAGATGCAGCGGCACAGGGTAGTAAACGGCGCTCGCCACGCCGCGGGCGCGCAGGCCGACCGCCAGACGCTCCCGCTCCGCCGTTCGCAGCACATATAAATGGTAAACCGGCTCGCTTCCCGGCTCGCTCCCCGGCAAAATCAGCCGGCCGGCGGCGGCCAGATCGGCGAAAGCCGCGGCGTAAAAATCCGCCACCCGCCGGCGCGCCTCGTTCCAAGCCGGGAGATACCGCAGCTTGACGCGCAGCACGGCGGCCTGGATCTCATCCAGGCGGCTGTTGCAGCCGATCTCTTCATGATAGTATTTGACGCGGCAGCCGTGAAAACGCAAAACGCGCAGCCTGTCCGCCAGATCCGCGTCGCTGGTCGCCACCATGCCCCCGTCCCCGTAGGCGCCGAGGTTTTTCGTCGGGAAAAAACTGAAAGCCCCGGCCCGGCCCCAGGCGCCGGCCCTTTTTCCGTTCCGGGCGGCGCCGACGGCCTGCGCCGCATCCTCCACCACCGGGATCCCATGGGCGGCCGCTATCGCCTCCAGCCGTTCCATGTCCGGCATCAGCCCGAAAATATGCACGGCGACGATCGCTTTTGTCCGCGGGGTGAAATACCGCTCCAGCCCGGTCAGATCCATGTTGAGCGTCGCCGGGTCGATATCGGCGAACACCGGCGTCGCCCCCAGCGCGGCGATCGTTTCCGCCGTCGCGAAAAAGGTGAACGGCGTCGTGACGACCTCGTCGCCCGCCCCCACACCCAAAGCGCGGAGGGTGAGCAGCAGTGCGTCCGTGCCGCTGGCCACGCCGACGGCATGGCTCACGCCGCAAAACGCAGCGATCTCCCGCTCCAGGGCCTCGCCCTCCGGCCCCAGGATAAACCGGCCGGAACGGAGGACGCCCAGCACGGCCGCGTCGATTTCCGTCTTTATGTTCTCATACTGCGCCTGCAGATCCAAAAGCGGGATCTTGGTCATAACAGCTCGTCCCGCGGCACCGCCCGCCAGACCCGCGCCGGGCTGCCGAGCATGACTTTGGCCGCTTCCGTGTCTTTGGTCACTACGGCGCCGGCCGCGACAAAAGTTTCCTCTTTCACCTCGACGCCCGGCAGCAGCACGGCGCCGCCGCCTACCCGCGCCCGGCGGCGGACGGTCGCGCCCTTGATCCGCGCGAAACGTTTTTCCGTGCGCCCCATATAATTATCGTTCGTACTGACGACCATCGGGGCGATAAAAACCTCGTCCTCCACGGTCATATAAGCCGTAATATAAGCGCCGGACTGAATTTTCACGTCCCGGCCTATGTTTACATTATTTTCCACTAAACAGCCGCTGCCGATCACGCTCCGCGCTCCCACCCGGCAGTTTTCCCGCACCAGCGCCCCGTCGCCGAGAAAAACTCCCGCCGCCAGCTCCGTCCCCGCGTAGACCACCGCGCCGGCCCCGACCACGCAATCCGGCCCCAAACTGAGGGGCGGCCA